>NZ_JBFBGN010000083.1:0-32015 GCF_040684675.1 Streptomyces sp. NPDC089915
CTCCCGGCGCCGGCCGGCCGCCGCGCGCCGGGGCCGGCACCGCTCATGCGGGCGGGCCCCGGCGGCACGGGCGCCACCGGGTTGAGGTCGGTCACCTCGATCCGGAGGCGTTCCTCCGTGCAGTCCAGCACCAGCGCCCCGGGACCGCCCCCGTGCAGGCAGGCGTTGGCCACCACCTCCGACACCAGCAGCAGCACGTCCTCGGCGGCCTGGCGCGCCCCCGGTGTCGGGCCGGGCAGCCAGTGCCAGGCCGTGAGGGCCCGGCGGGTGAAGTCGCGGCTGCGTGAGACGGGATCCGTGAGCCCGTCGAGGACCAGGAGCCAATTCCGGTTGACCGGCCTTCGCTGTTCCATGGTCCCGCTTCCCCTCTCCTCGTGGGCTCCTATGGGCCGGGTTTCCCGCCCAGGGCCCGCGTCACGTCCGAGTGCACCGGGAAGACCGTGTCCGCCCCGGTGATGCGGAACATCCTGGCGACCGGCCCGCCGAGACCCGCCAGCTCCAGGGAGCCGCCGGCCTCCTCTACGGCGATCCTGCCGTGGAGCAGGGCGTTCAGTCCGGTGGAGTCGCAGAACCGCAGCCCCGCCATGTCCACCACCAGCCGTCCGCCCCGGGCGGCCGCGCCCTCCAGGGCCTGCCGGAGGGGCTCGGCGGTGTCGTGGTCCAGCTCGCCGCCGAGCGTGAGGAGGACCGTCCCGTCCACCGTCCGCACCGCGACGCTGAACCGTTCGCCTTCCGTTCCCGGCATCCCCATCCGGCATCATCCTTCCCGCATGCTTCCTTGCACCTGCCCCGCGCTCGGCGCCTTATGCATGCATACCCCCTCTATTCCCTCTCCTCCCCGTTCTCCACCGTGACCGGCCGGGCCGCCGGTCACCGCAGGTCGGCCGCTGCCGCGGTGTCGTCGAGGAAGCCGCCCGACTGGTGCTGCCACAGCCTGGCGTAGGCGCCGTCGGCGGCGAGGAGTTCGTGGTGGGTGCCCTGTTCGACGATCCGTCCGCGGTCGAGGACGACGAGCCGGTCCATGGTGGCGACGGTGGACAGCCGGTGGGCCACCACGAGCGCCGTGCGCCCCTCCATGAGCCGCCACAGCGCGTCCTGGACGAGGACCTCGCTCTCGGAGTCCAGCGCGCTGGTCGCCTCGTCGAGCAGCAGGATCGGCGCGTCGCGCAGGATCGCCCGGGCGAGGGCGACCCGCTGGCGCTGGCCTCCGGAGAGCTTCACCCCGCGCTCGCCGACCATGGTGTCGAACCCGTCGGGGAGGGCGTCGGCGAACTCGGTGACGTGCGCCGCCTCGGCCGCGCGGCGGATCTCGGCGTCGGTGGCGTCCGGCCGGGCGAAGGCGATGTTCTCGCGCAGGGTGCGGTGGAACATGGCGGGGTCCTGCGGCACGTAGGCGATCAGGCCGCGCAGGTCGGCCTGGGACAGCCGGCTGATGTCCTGTCCGCCGATCCGGATCCGGCCGGAGTCGATGTCCGTCATCCGCAGCAGCAGCCGGGTGAGGGTGGTCTTGCCGCCGCCGGACCGGCCGACCAGGCCGATCTTCGAACCGCCGGCGACGGCCAGGTCCAGGCCCTGGAACAGGGGTTCGGAGCCGCCCCCGTGGGTGAAGCGCACCCCCTCGAAGGACACGTCGGAGCCCTTGGGGTCGAGCGGCTCCGGCGCGGCCGGGTCGAGCACCTTCGGCGGGACCAGCAGCAGTTCGGTGAACTGGGCGGCCTCCGTCATCGAGCTTTCGAGCCGGCGGTAGATCTGGTTGAACTCGAACATGATGCGGGTGGCGTTGCCGTAGTAGGTGAAGGCGACGACGACCGCCTCCACCCCGTGCCCGTTCCCGGCGAGCCCGACGGCGAGGAACAGGCCCAGCGCGTTGGTCAGTACGGACATGGGCGCGACGAGGGTGTCGATGCGCAGGTTGCCGTAGTCCCACGAGCGCAGCATGAGCCGGCGCGACTCCGCGACGCGCGCGCGGTGTTCGGCCGCCTCGCGCCCCTCGGCGGCGAAGGCCCGCACCGTGTCCATGTTCATCAGGCTGTCGGAGACGTGGCCCGACACCCGGGCGATCGCCTCCTCCCGCCGGTCGACGAGCGCCTGCCTGCGGCGGACCAGGGGGGCCACGCCCACCCCCGTCACCACGATCATCACCAGCAGCCCGACGACGAGCAGCGGGTCGTACTGCCAGAGCACCACCGACCCGAACAGCAGCGGGACCAGCCGTCCGACGACGTTGAAGGTGAGCGCGTCGACGAACTCCTCGAAGCGGGAGGCGAAGCTCAGGACCCGTTTGGTGAGCGAGCCGGCGAAGTTGTCGTGGAAGAACGCGGCGTCCTTGGCGAAGAGTTCGTCCAGCCCGATCACGTACAGCCGCTCGACGCCCAGGGCGTCGACCCGGTTGAGGCAGTGCAGCCCGACGCGCCACATGCCCTCGGAGAGGAGCAGGACGACGGCGAAGGCCGCCACGTACGGGAGCATGTCCCCCGGACGGGTGGCGGCGCCCTGTGCGATCCGGCCGACGAGTTTGGCGACGACGAGGGGCGCGACGTAGTTGATGCCGGCGTTGCCCAGCGCCGGCATCAGCATCGCGGGGACGGTCCAGCGGCGGAGCCGGACCATCTCCCGTCCGTAGTGGCGAAGTGCGAGGACCACCGAGCCGCGGCTCGGCGAATTCCTGGGTGATTCTGGCATTCCCGTACCAACCCTGCTGTGTCGGACCGTCAGACAAGGTTCCGCAGTGTTCCGCAAGGGCGCCCGTACGGTCCATGTGTTTTTCGACCGGTACGGGCATCACGCACTGTAGGGGAGCGGGTACGGGGCGCGACAGGGCGCCTCGACGAGGCGGGGTGGCGCGGGCCTGATCAGGCTCCGGACACCGGATCGGACTCCGGACCGGGTCAGGCGCCGGACCGGTCCAGTTCCTCGTCCAGCGCGAGCGCCGCCGTGATGAGCGCCAGGTGGGTGAACGCCTGCGGGAAGTTGCCCAGTTGCTCGCCGGTCGGCCCGATCTCCTCGGCGAAGAGGCCGACGTGGTTGGCGTAGGTGAGCATCTTGTCGAAGGCGTAGCGGGCCGTGCCGAGGCGGCCGGCGCGGGCGAGGGCGCCGACGTAGAGGAACGTGCACAGGGAGAACGTGCCCTCGTCGCCGCGCAGGCCGTCCGGGGACTCGGCGGGGTCGTACCGGTGCACGAGGCTGTCGGAGACCAGCCCCGCCTCGATCGCGTCGAGGGTCGACAGCCAGCGGCGGTCCTTGGGGGAGACGAAGCCGACGGTGGGCATCAGCAGGAGGGAGGCGTCGAGCACGTCGCCGTCGAAGTGCTGGACGAACGCCTGACGGCGGTCGCTGTAGCCGCGTTCCATGATCTGGTGGAAGACGGCGTCGCGCGCGGCGGTCCAGCCGGCCACGTCGGCGGGCCGGGCCAGTTCGGCGGCCAGCCGGATGCCCCGGTCGAAGGCCGTCCAGCACATCAGCCGGCTGTAGGTGAAGTCGCGACGGCCGCCCCGGGTCTCCCAGATGCCCTCGTCGGGCCGGTCCCAGGAGCGGGCCAGCCAGTCGAGGAGGGCGCTCAGGTTCCGCCAGCCGTCGTACCCGGCCAGCTGGGCCAGGTCGGCGGCGTGGCCGAGGGCGAAGACCGCCTCCCCGTAGATGTCGAGCTGGAGCTGGCCCGCCGCGCCGTTGCCGAGCCGTACGGGCGCGGAGCCCCGGTACCCCTCCAGGTGCGCCAGCACCTCCTCGTCGAGGTGCGGGTCCCCGTCGACCCGGTACATGATCTGCAGCGGCTCGCCGGTCACCGTCCCGCCCTTGTGGACGCGGGCCCCCAGCCAGCGCCGGAAGTCGTCGGCCTCGTCCTCCAGGCCCAGGTCGATCAGGGCCTTCACCGACAGCGACGCGTCGCGCACCCAGGTGTAGCGGTAGTCCCAGTTCCGCTCCCCGCCGATCCGCTCGGGCAGGCCCATGGTGACGGCGGCGACGGGCGCGCCGGTGGGGGCGTACGTCATGAGCTTCAGCGTGATCGCGGACCGGTTGACCATCTGCTGCCAGCGGCCCCGGTACCGGCTGCGGCTCAGCCACCGGTGCCAGTGGTCGTAGGTGGAGCGGAACGCGCGGCGCAGTTCCGGCTCGGTCATCGGCTCCGGCGGCCCGGCGGAGGGATCATGACACACCGTCAGCACGGCGGCGGCGAGCCCGCCCTGCCCCAGCTCCACCTCCCCCCGCACTCCGGCCCCGTCGGCCCGGATCCGCACCGCCCCGCCGACCTGCAGGTACGCCGACACCTCCGGCCCGCCGAACCGCGCGGTGCCCCCGTCCACCGCCAACTCCGGTTCGGCGCGCCCGTAGTCGAAGACGGGCCGGCACTCGATCCCGAACCGGACGCTGCCCCGGGTGACGCGCAGGATGCGGATGATCCGGTGCTGCTCGGGGGGCGCCTCGGCCTCCCCCAGGGGCATGAAGTCGACGACCTCGCCGACCCCCTCCTCGGTCATGAACCGGGTGACGAGGACGGCGGTGTCGGCCAGGTACAGCTGCCGGGTGACGACGCCGTCGCCCTCGGCGGCGACGGCGAAGAACCCGCCGCGCTCGTGATCGAGCAGGGAGGCGAACAGGCTGGGCGCGTCGAAGCGGGGCGCGCAGAACCAGTCGATCACCCCCTCGGAGGAGACCAGCGCGGCCGTCCGCAGGTCCCCGATCAGCCCGTGGTCCCCGATCGGCGGATACCGGCGTCGACGCATGGCACTCCCTCCACACCCAACCCCGCCCCACCCCCCACGCTACGATCCCCACCGCCCCGGGGCACCCCGTGGCGGGGCGCCCCGGCAGGACGCCCGCCTCAGCCGCTCAGAAGCACTGCTTGTAGTAGTTCTTGATGTTGGGGAGCGATTCCAGGTCCGCCCGGCGGGACGGGTGCCTGGTGAGGATGTAGCGGATGCGGTCCTCCAGGTCCTTGCCGCCCGGGACGAAGGGGGTGGGCTGGGCCGCCTTGAGGATGTCGCAGAACTCCTTGATCAGCCGCAGCTGCGCGTGGTTCGCCGCGAGCGCGCCGAGGTTCTGGGTGACGTCCGCGCGCCACTGGGCGGGCATGTCGCCCGGCTTGCAGTCGAGGCCGTCCACGCCCACGATCCACGCGCTGCCCACGATCTGGGCCGAGTGGACGTTCTGGCCGATCGTCGTCGTCCCGTTGGGGACGGGGATCCTGCCCTGGCTGCTGAGCGTCGGCATCAGGGATTCGACCCAGCCCGCCGTGCAGTACGGGGGGTCCCAGACGATCGAGCCGAAGGCGCCGCTCTTCGTGATCACCTGGACGAGTCCCTGAGGGGTGGTCAGGGCGCCGCCGGGCGAGTTCTCCCAGGTCGTGACCCCCTGGGCGGGCTGGGCGGTGTAGCCGCCGGCGTTCGGGTCGGCGACCAGGGTGAATATCTCCTGGACCGTGGCGTCCGCGGCGTTCTTGCGCAGCCAGAGCTTGAGCGGGTGCGCGGCGGCGGCGACGTACAGCCGGCCGGCGCCGTCGGCGGAGAGCCGCATGCGCCTGGTCCCGGTCACCCCGTGGACCGTGCCGCCCTTGTAGCGGAGCACCCCGTCCGCGGCGGTCCACAGGTGCGCCCGGTTGAAGAACTCCCGCGCCTCGCCGAGGGCGAGCGAGGTGAGACAGAGGGGCCCGGCCGTCCGCAGCGAAGGCGAGGCCACGGCCACCAGTTGGCCGTCGGCCTTGGTGAACTTCGGCTGGGCGAGGTCGAGTTGCGGGAAGGCCTTGACGAGTTCCGCCCGCAGGGCGTCCCGTTCGTCCTCCAGGTCCAGCAGGAACCGGCCGAACTCCTGGCCGCCCGACATGGTGCGCAGCTCGGCGGCGATCTTCGCGGTGTCGGGCGCCTGGCCGCTGAGCCAGCGCAGCAGGTTGGGGTACGGGGTGTTCGGGGTGGAGGTGCTCATGGTCTTCCCTTCGGTCGGGCACGGCACGGTGGACCGGGTGGGGGGAGGCGCGGGGCACGAGAACGCGGGCGGCCCCGGAGGGGACCGCGACGGCGTGGACGATTTCAAGCTACCCGGCGGAGCCGCCCCCCGAGACGGAATCGGCCGAACCGGCCAAACCGGTCGAACCGGTTCCGCGGCGGCGGGGTCCCCCGCCGCGCCGGCGGCATTGCCTTCGCCGTCATCCATTGCAATGCACCGTTGCATTCGACGGCAGACCATTGCATCAATTTGCGCCCTTTCACCTGCGGTTATGCGTGAAGTCCATTGACCGGAATATGAACGCAACGTAGCTTTCGAGAGGCGCCGAACGCGTCATATCGCGAGATGAGGAATGGTCATGAGTGAATCCCCCCACGCCGTCGAGGCCATGCCGACGGAGCGCGGGACCGGCTGCCCCTTCGATCCGCCGGCGGCGCTGAGCGAGGCGCGGCGGCACGGCCCCATCAGCCGCTTCACCCACGTCGGGGGCGTGCCCGGCTGGCTGATCACCGGGTACGACCTGGTCCGGTCGGTACTGGCCGACCCCCGGTTCAGCTCGCGCAAGGAGCTGATGAACATCGCCGGCTTCGAGCTCCCCCCGGCCCCGCCCGGCGAGTTCCTCCTCATGGACGAGCCGCAGCACGGCCGCTACCGCAAGCCCCTCGTCGGCAAGTTCACGGTGCGGCGGATGCGGCTGCTCAGCGAGCGCATCGAGCAGATCACCGCCGAGTGCCTGGACGCCATGGAGGCGGCGGGTCCCTCGGCGGACCTGGTGACCGCGTTCGCGAAGCCTATCCCCACCATCGTGATCTGCGAGATCCTCGGTGTGCCCTACGAGGACCGCGCCTCCTTCCAGGAGCAGATCGACGCCTTCATGGGCGGCGAGGTGAGCGACGAGGAGCTGATCGCCGCCTACACCGCGACCCAGGAGTACCTGGCCCGGCTGGTGGCCGCCAAGCGCGCCAACCCGACGGACGACGTGCTGAGCGAGCTGACCGACGGTGATCTGACCGACGAGGAGCTGAAGGGGATCAGCCTGATCCTGCTCGCGGCCGGCTTCGACACCACCGCGAACATGCTCTCCCTCGGCACCTTCGCCCTGCTGAGCAACCCCGAGCAGCTGGCCGCCCTGCGCGAGGACCCCTCGCTCACCGACGGCGCGGTGGAGGAGCTGCTGCGGTACCTGAGCGTCGCCAAGACCTTCCACCGCACGGCGCTGGAGGACGTCGAGGTCGGCGGGCAGACCATCGAGGCCGGAACGACGGTCGTCCTGTCCTTCAACACCGCCAACCGCGACCCCGAACGCTTCACCGACCCCGACGCCCTCGACATCCGGCGCCCGTACGACGGCCACCTGGCCTTCAGCCACGGCATCCACCAGTGCCTGGGCCAGCAGCTGGCCCGCGTCGAGATGCGGGTGGCGTTCCGCGCCCTGCTCGAACGCTTCCCCACGCTGCGCCTGGCCGTACCCGCCGACGAGGTCCGCCTGCGCCCGGAGACCGCCGACATCTACGGGGTGAAGAGCCTTCCCGTCACCTGGGACGCGAGGTGAGCGCCGCCGTCCGCCCGCACGTCGACCGCGAGCGCTGCATCGGCGCCGGGATGTGCGCCGTGACCGCCCCCGAGGTCTTCGACCAGGACGACGACGGCCTGGTGGTCCTGCTGGACGCCGCGCCGGACGCGGCCCGCCTCACGGCCGCGCGGATGGCCGCGGGCGTGTGCCCGTCGGGGGCCATCACCCTCGGCGGGCCGGCGTCCGGCGGGTCCCCGCAGGACCGCCCGCCCGCCGTCTGACGGGCTCAGCCGTCCGTGGGCGGCGCGTCCAGGTAGGGGTTGCGCGGTGGGGCGACGGGCTCCAGGGCGCCGGCCTCCATGGCCGGGACCGGGTTCTCGACGGAGACCCGCCCGGCCCGCAGGACACCCGTGACCTCGACCCAGGTGTCGGGTGCGGGCGCCTTCGCCCCGTGCACCTCCACGTGCAGGGTCCGCGCGTCGGCCGCGCAGCAGCTGAGCTTGAGGCGGTTGAGGTACCAGGTGCCCGGGGCCTTGCCGGCGGAGACGAACCCCATCAGGCGGACCTCGCGGCCGTCCAGGGTCTTCGGCGCGTGCACGGAGCGTCCGATGAACTCCTCCAGGGACAGGGGCGTGGTCGGCGCGTCCCCGAGCCCCCCGTAGACGCTCTGCCCGGCGCCGCCGGACACGGCCCCGCCGCGCGAGGCCGTGTACGCGCCGAGCGCGGGCGGGGCGACGAACATCAGGGCGAGGGCGGGCACGGCGAGGAGCCAGGCGACCTGCGTGACACCGCCGTGGCTGTGGCCGTGATCGTGGCCGTGCCCGTAATCGTGGCCGTGATCATGCCCGTGCTCGTCGTCGTCATCCCGGTGTCCGGGGCCGTGGTCCCCGCCCTCGTCCGCGTCGTCGGCCTCCGGCTCCCGCAGGCGCCGGACGAGCTCGGCCGCGAGCCCCGCGAAGCCCAGGACGGACAGCAGGGCTCCGGACGCGACGAGGTAGGGCCACAGCCCTTCCTTCACGTACCGCAGGTACACGTCGCTGCGCACCGTGGTGTGGAGCAGGCCCGTGCCGGTCAGCACCAGCAGCAGGGGGGCGCCGAGTCCGCCCAGCAGGCGGGCGCCTTCCGCGGGGGCGGCGGGTCGTCCGGTCACAGGAGTACTCCTCCGACGACCACGCAGCACAGGATCGCCACGACGAACGTGGCGGCGCAGAACCGCACCGCGAACGTCCGTCCGAAGGCCCCCGACTGCAAGGCGATCAGCTTCATGTCGACCATCGGGCCGACCACCATGAAGGCGAGGCGGGCCGTGGGCGAGAAGCCGGTGAACGAGGAGGCGACGAACGCGTCCGCCTCCGAGCACACCGACAGGAGCACCGCCAGCGCGGCCGCCACGAGGACGCCCAGCCACGGCGATCCGGAGAAGGCCTCCAGCACGGAGGGCGGTACGAGGACGTTGAAGGTCGCCGCGGCCATGGCGCCCACCACCAGGAACCCGCCCGCCTGGAGGAAGTCGTGCTGCAGCCCGAGCCGGAAGGCCTCCAGCCGGCCCGCGCCGGGCGCGTGCTCCGCCCGTCCGGCCGGCAGCCGCAGCCAGTGCTCCCGTCCCCACCGGATCCACAGCCAGCCCATGGCCACCGAGGTGACGAGGGAGGCGCCGAACCGCGCGGCCACCATCTCCGGCCTGCCGGGGAACGCGATCGCCGTCGCGACGAGCACCACCGGGTTGACGGCGGGCGCGGCGAGCAGGAACGTCAGGGCCGCCGCGGGCGCCACCCCCCGCCGCATCAGACTGCTCGCGACCGGCACCGAGGCGCACTCGCAGCCCGGCAGCACCACACCGGCGGCGCCGGCCACCGGAACGGCCAGGACGGGATTGCGCGGAAGGATCCTGGCGAAGGCCCGTGCGGGGACGAACGCGCCGATGGCCGCCGAGACGACGGTGCCGAGGATCAGGAACGGCACGCCCTGCATGACGATCGCCACCAGCAGGGTGCGCCACGCCCCGAAGGCGGGCAGCCCGTAACGCCGCTCCAGCCAGGGTCCGGCGAGGACGGCGGCCACCGCGGCGCCGACCAGGGCCCAGCCCACCGCACCGGTACCCGCCCGGCGCCGCGGCGCGGCGTCGGCCTCGCCGCCCCGGGGCACGGACGGGTGTGGCGGCGATGGTTCCGTCGCCGTGCTCGCCGAGCCCTCCATCACGCCGCGCCCTTCGTTCCTCGTCCGCCACGGCGCGCGGCGGAGCGCGCCCGGCCGGCCGGCCCGGAGCCTGTCCGGCGCGGGCGGGCACACCCTAGCCGAGCAAGCTGGGCGGGGGCGTGGCGGGCCTGCGGGCCGTCAGTGCCCCGGCCGGCGCGTCACGGGTCCAGTACTTCGCGAGGGCCCCCTCCCGGTACGGGGCGGGGCTGACGCTCAGGTCGCCGGAGAAGGGGCGGTCCAGGACGAAGACCAGCAGGAGGCTGAAGCCGACGAGGCCGGCGACCGAGGCGACGAACAGGATCTGGACCCTCAGCTTGCGCAGCCCGTACAGGAAGGTGAGCGGGACCAGGACCACCGCACCGCCGAAGGCCAGGGCCTGCAGCACGCGGAACGCGTCCTGCAGATGCGTTTCCGTGGCCCCGTAGATGGCGCCGAACATCCCCAGCGTCACGCCGACCATGTCGTTGTGCTCCCCGCCGGCCAGCGTCGGGTGTCTGCGGCGCAGCAGCACGCTGCCGGCGACGGCGAGGAGAACGGTTCCGCCGACCGCGACGACGGCCAGGGTGAAGGTGCTGAAGTGGTTGAGCAGCCAGAGCGACATGTGGAGGGAGCATAGGGGTCCCGCGACACCCCTAAATCTCCTGTCCCACGCGCCACTTGGGCCACGGGCGTCACGCTCACACGACCGAGTGAAACCCACCTCCGGGAGGGACCGGAGGGCGGGCCCGGGCCGGCGGCGAAAGGCATGGCGCGCGGGGTCGGCGAAAGCGGGTAACGTCTTTGTCGTGTTCTTCCAGAATCCGTAGATCACCTCAGCTCACCACCGGGAGAACCCGTGACCGACAGCAAGAACATCAACAACCCCGTGGGCCAGGGCGGCGGCCAGCGCAAGAGGCAGTCCCGCGCCGAACGGCAGAACAACGGCCCGCACCGCAACCTCGACCGTCAGAGCGCCGCCGACAAGAAGGCGGAGCTGGTGCGCAAGATGCGCGAGAAGGCGGCCGCGGCCGAGGCCGCCGGCCGGGCGGACGACGACACCGCAGGGAACTGACGCACCGCCGCGGCGGAGCGGCAGCGCACGAAGCAGGCAGGGCCCGGACCACGACACAGGTCCGGGCCCTGTCTCCGTATCAGGACCGGCCCCGGACGCACGAAAGGCCGTCCTCTCATAGATGAGAGAACGGCCTTCGACCAGCGTTTCCGCGTGGTCGGGACGACAGGATTTGAACCTGCGACCCCTTGACCCCCAGTCAAGTGCGCTACCAAGCTGCGCCACGTCCCGTTGTGCTGTTTGTACCGCTGCGACCTGGGGTTTCCCCTCGTCCGCCGGGCACATGCAGAACATTACCGCACGCCGAGGGGTGCGTGTGCACCGGTGAGCGGGGCGGGGGAGGATGGGGCGGTGGACGGTCGGGAGCGGGATCGGGACGGTGCGGGGCGGGCGCGGAACGCGCGGCCCCGGGACGGGCTGGGGCGGCCCCTGGCCCACGGGGCCGAGGGGGTGGCGCGGCAGCCCGAGGGGGTCGTGCGGTCGCCACGGGAGACCGTGGTGGAGGCGCAGCGGCTGCTGGACGCCGGGATGCCGTTCCACGCGCACGAGGTGTTCGAGGACGCCTGGAAGTCCGGGCCGGAGGCGGACGCCGCCCTGTGGCGGGGGCTGGCGCAGCTGGCCGTGGGGCTGACGCACGCCGCGCGCGGGAACGCCGTCGGCGGGGCGCGGCTGCTGCGGCGCGGGGCCGGGGCCCTGGCCGGGCAGGGGAACGCGTACGGGATGGACGTGCCCGGACTGGCCGGGTGGGCCCGGGAGCTGGCCGGGCGGGTGGAGGCCGGGGAGCGGATCGACGCGGCGGCCGAGGCCCCCCGGCTGGCCGGTCGGCTCTAGCCGGCGGCCGGCTGGAGGAGGTCCCAGCGGTTTCCGTAGAGGTCCTCGAAGACGGCGACGGAGCCGTACGGCTCGTGGCGGGGCTCCTCCAGGAAGCGGACGCCTTCGGCGGTCATGCGGGCGTGGTCGGCGGCGAAGTCGGCGGTGTAGAGGAAGAAGCCGACCCGGCCGCCGGTCTGGTCGCCGACGCGGGCGCGCTGGGCGTCGTCCTTGGCGCGGGCCAGCAGGAGGGCCGATTCCCTGGCGCCGGGCGGGCGGACGACGACCCAGCGGGAGCCGTCCGGGCGGGGGGTGTCCTCGGCGAGTTCGAAGCCGAGGGCGCGGGTGTAGAAGTCGACGGCCTCGTCGTAGTCGCGGACGACGAGGGCGGTGAGGGCGATGTGGGAGGGCATGCCCTCATTGTGCGGGTGCGGCGAGGAGGACCACGTCCAGGGTGCGGGGGCCGTGTACGCCCTCGACCCGGTCGAGTTCGATGTCGCTGGTGGCGGAGGGGCCGGAGATCCAGGTCAGCGGGCGGGCGGGGTCGAGGCGTTCGAGGGCCTGCGGGACGGAGTCGACGACCTGGGCCGGGACGCGGACCACGCAGACGTGGTGGTCGGGGATGAGGGTGATGCGGCGCCGGCCCTGGTCGGGGCCGCCGTCGAGGACGATCGTGCCGGTCTCGGCGATGGCCAGGGCGCAGCCGGTGACGACGCTGTCGACCCGGTCCAGCGCGTGCGGGGTGGAGGAGGCCCGGTCGTGCACCGGGGTCGCGTCGGACGCCGCGAGCCAGTGCGGGGGCAGGGCCGGGGGCACGAGGACCGTCCGGGAGCCGCGTTCGGAGAGCAGGCGGGCCAGGAGCGGGGGGAGGCCGTCCTCGTCGGTGCGGTGGACCCGCGCCCGGTACTCCGTGAGGTTCGCGGCGAGCAGGTCGGCGGTCTCGGCCGGGGTGCGGGTGCCGTGGGTGCGCAGGTAGTCCCGGGGGACGGGCGGGGCGTCCGGGGCCTGGGCGTTGGCCCGCCGGATGCGGGACAGGATGCGGTCCTTGGTGCTCATCCTCGGGTCCCCCGTTCGCGGAGCCACCAGTCGCGGAAGGGTTCCGCCGGGAGGTCGGGAAGGTCGCGGGTGGCGGTCCAGGCGCGGCCCGGGCCCGGGAGGCGGCGCGGGCGCAGCCGGCGGGCGCGGGCCAGCAGGCGTTCGCCCGCGCGCAGCGCGCCCGGGTGGTCGAGGAGGAGCCGGGCGGCGCGCATCGCGGCCCGTTCGGCGGTGTGGCCGTGCGCGGGGCGCAGCCGTACGCGGACGCCCTCGCGGGTCACGGGGCCGCCCTGGGCTACGCGTTCGCGCAGGTGGACCAGGACCTCGGGGATGTCGATGGCGACGGGGCAGACCTCGTAGCAGGCCCCGCAGAGGGTGGAGGCGAAGGGCAGGGTGGCGTCGATCGCGCTGTCGGTGCCGCGCAGTTGGGGGCTGAGGACGGCGCCGATGGGGCCCGGGTAGACGGATCCGTAGGCGTGGCCGCCGGCGCGTTCGTAGACGGGGCAGACGTTCAGGCAGGCGGAGCAGCGGATGCAGCGCAGGGCCTGGCGGCCGGTCTCGTCGGCGAGGGTGTCGGTGCGGCCGTTGTCGAGGAGGACGAGGTGGAAGGCGGAGGGGCCGTCGCCGTCGGCGGTGCCGGTCCACATGGTGGTGTACGGGTTCATCCGCTCGGCCGTGGAGGAGCGGGGCAGGGTCTGGAGGAAGATCTCCAGGTCGCGGAAGGTCGGGACGACCTTCTCGATGCCGACGACCGAGATCAGGGTGTCGGGGAGGGTCAGGCACATCCGGCCGTTGCCCTCGGATTCGAGGACGACCATCGTGCCGGTCTCGGCGACCATGAAGTTGGCTCCGGAGACGGCGACTTCGGCGCGCAGGAACTTCTCCCGCAGGTGCAGGCGGGCGGCTTCGGCGAGTTCGCGCGGGTCGTCGCCGAGGTCCTCGGGGGCGGGGCGGCCCCAGTGGCCCATCTCGGAGCGGAAGACCTCGCGGATCTCGTCGCGGTTGCGGTGGATGGCGGGGACGAGGATGTGGGAGGGCCGGTCGTGGCCGAGCTGGACGATGAGTTCGGCGAGGTCGGTCTCGTAGGCGGCGATGCCGGCGGCCTCCAGGGCCTCGTTGAGGCCGATCTCCTGGGTGGCCATGGACTTGACCTTGACGACCTCGCGGGCGCCGGTGGCCAGGACGAGGGCGGTGACGATCCGGTTGGCCTCCTCGGCGTCGGCCGCCCAGTGGACGGTGCCGCCCGCCCCGGTGACGGCGGCCTCCAGTTGGAGGAGGTAGTGGTCGAGGTGGCGCAGGGTGTGGTCCTTGACGGCCCGGCCGGCCGCGCGCAGCCGGTCCCAGTCGGCGAGTTCGGTCACCGCGCGGGCCCGCTTGTCGCGGATGGTGTGGGTGGCGCGGCGGAGGTTGGCGCGCAGGACCTCGTCCCGTACGGCCTCCTTCGCCGCTTCCGGGAAGGGCGGGAAGGGGGCGGTGGGAGGGAAGGCGGGCATGCCCAGATGGGTGCGCGTCATCGCGTCGGGTCCTCCTCGGTCTCCTCGGTCGACGCCAGGATCTCGGCGAGGTGCAGGGTCCGCAGCGGGGAGCCGGCGCGGCGGAGGGTGCCGTCGAGGTGGGCGAGGCAGGAGTTGTCGGCGCCGCACAGCACCTCGGCGCCCGTGGCACCGGCGGTGGCGGTCTTGTCGGCGGCCATGGCGGCGGACACGTCCGGGTTCTTCACGGCGAAGGTGCCGCCGAAGCCGCAGCACTCCTCGGCGCCGGGCAGCTCGACGAGTTCCAGCCCCTTGACGGCGGACAGCAGCCGCCGGGGGCGCTCGCCGAGGCCGAGGGTGCGCAGGCCGTGGCAGGAGGGGTGGTAGGTGACGGTGTGCGGGAAGTACGCGCCGACGTCGGTCACGCCGAGCACGTCGACGAGGAACTCGGTGAGCTCGTACACGCGCGGTACGAGGTCCTCCGCGAGCCGCTCCAGTCCGCTCCCCCGCCCCTCGCGGGCGGCCTGGCGGGCGATGCGCGGGTAGTGCGCGCGGATCATCGCGGCGCAGGAGCCGGAGGGGGTGACCACGTACTCGTGGCCGGCGAAGGCCTCGGCGGTGCGCCGCAGCAGCGGTTCGGTCTCGCGCCGGTAGCCGGTGTTGTACTGCGGCTGGCCGCAGCAGCTCTGGGCCGCCGGGAAGTCCACGTCGACGCCGAGCCGCTCCAGGAGGCGGACGACGGCGACCCCCGTACGCGGGTAGAGGGCGTCGTTGACGCAGGTGACGAACAGGGCGACACGCATGGTGGGCACAATAGCCCGGTGAAGAAGTTCTCAGTGATCGGTATAGGCGCGGGCGACCCGGACCACCTGACCCTCCAGGCGGTCAGGGCGATCGGCGCGGCGGACGCATTCCTCATCCTGGAGAAGGGGGAGGAGAAGGCGGACCTGACGGGGCTGCGGCGCGCCATGCTGGAGGCGCACGCCCGGCCCGGCCACCGTCTGGTGGAGGGCCGCGACCCGGACCGCGACCGGACTCCGGCGCAGTACGCCCCGACGGTGGACGGCTGGCGCAGCGCCCGGGCCGAGATCTTCGAGCGGTTCATCGCCGAGGACCTGGCGGAGGGTGAGACCGGGGCCTTCCTGGTGTGGGGCGACCCCTCCCTGTACGACTCCACGCTCGCGATCCTCGACGAGGTGCTGGAGCACGGGCGGGTGGCGTTCGAGCACGAGGTGGTGCCCGGGATCAGCAGTGTGTCGGCGCTGCTGGCGCGGCACCGCACCAATCTGAACCGGGTGGGCCGCCCGGTCCAGATCACCACGGGCCGGCGGCTGGCGGAGGGCTGGCCGCAGGACGTGGACGACGTTGTGGTGATGCTGGACGCGCGGCACGCGTTCACCGCCCACCTCGACCAGGACCTGTTCATCTACTGGGGCGCGTACGTGGGCACCCCGGACGAGATCCTGGTGTCGGGGAGGCTGTCGGAGGTGTCCGGCCGCATCGAGGAGCTGCGGACCGAGGCCCGGGCCCGCAAGGGCTGGATCATGGACACCTATCTGCTGCGGCGCCCCTGAGGCGGCCGGCGGATCACCGCAGGAAGGCGGGCAGGGCCGCGGCGAGGCGTTCGTACTCCTCGGGCCGGTTGTAGACCTGCCCGCAGACCCGCAGCCCGCCGCCGCCCTCGCGGGGCCAGACCAGGACCCGGATGCGGAGCTTCGCGGCGAGTTCCTCGCGCAGGGCGGTGGCCGCCTCTCGGGTCTCGGCGACGCCGGGCGGCAGCAGCAGGGAGCGCAGCGCCAGGCCGGGGGTGTGCGGCAGCGGGGTGAGGCCGGGGATCCGGGCGAGCAGTTCGGCCCCGTAGCGGGCCAGCGCGCTGTTGTGGGCCCGGACCCGGTCGGCGCCGAGCCGCTCCAGGAGGTCGAGGCCCTCGGGGGCGGCCAGCCAGCCGGTGTAGTCGAAGGTGGCACGGTACTCGACGGAGAGCGGGAAGCCCCGGTGGTCCTCCCAGGAGGGGCTGAGGGAGCGGACCCGGGCGCGGTGGGCTGGGGCCACGGCGAGGAGGGCGCTGCCGGAGGGGGCGTACCCCCATTTGTGCAGGTTCCCGAACCAGAAGTCGGCGCCGGCGGCGACCGGCTCGGCCAGCATGCCGGGGGTGTGGGCGCCGTCGACGACGGTGGTGATCCCGCGCGCGGCGAGGTCGGCGAGGAGCCGGGGGCCGGCGATGAGGCGGGCGGTGGGCGAGCTGACGTGGTCGAGGACGGCCACCCTCGTGCGGGGGGTGATCCCGGCGAGGACGGCCTCGCGGACGGCGTCCTCGTCGGGCAGGAGCGGGTCCAGGGCCACGGTGACGACCTTCGCCCGGCGGGCGGCGGCGTCGACGACGGTGCCGTAGCCGTGGTCGGTGACCAGGATCTCGTCGCCGTCGGCGAGGGGGATCGCGTCGAGGGCGAGGTTGGCGCCCTCGGTGGCGTTGGAGATGAACGCGAGGCCGTCCGGGTCCGCTCCCAGGCGCGCCGCGATCCGGCCCCGGGCGGCGGTGAGCCGTTCGGAGACCCCGTTGAAGAAGGCGTCGGGGTCGGCGTGGGCCTGGGTGCGCAGGGCCTCCTGGGCTTCCTGGACGGGCAGCGGGACCGCCCCGTAGGAGCCGTGGTTGAGGTGCGCGACGGCGGGGTCCAGCCGGAAGAGGGCGGGGCCGCCGGGGAAGGCGGAGGGGGCGGTCGGTTCGGTCACGGATGCCTCCGGGTCGGGGACGGGCGGGCGCGCCTGGCCCTTCGGGCCGGCTCCGGCAGCATGGGGCGGGGCCGGGGCCGGGCGAAAGGGCCGCTTGGGCGGGATTGGCCTGGCGGGGAGCCCGCCGCGCCCGATTTGCACGACTGTGCCCCCGGCGCCCCGCGCCCGGGTGACCGGCCGGGCAGCACCCCGCCCGGGGCCGGCCCGGCGCTGCCCATGCCCGGCGGCACGGGCCCTGCGGGATGGGCCCGGATTCCCGGCCCGCGCCCGCCACCCGGCGCGCCGCGCCCGGACCCGGACCCGCCGCCCCCGCCCGCCTACCGTGGGCGGCCGCTCGTCGCCGCGTAGTACTGGAGGTCCTGGACCGGCACCGTGCGGTCCGCGGGGTAGGGCAGTTCCACCTCCGCCGTGGGTCTGCCGTCGCGGACCAGACGGGCGGAGCTGATGCCCGGTCCCAGGGGGAGCAGCCGCGCGTGGAGGCCGGCCGGGGCCGCGTACTCCCCCGTGGTGCGGCCGACGGCGGTGCGGACGGTGCCGGGGGCCGTGAGGAGGCTGAGCACCTCCACCGTGTCCCGGGCCGCGGCGCTGCCCTGGCGCAGGGACATCAGCCGGGACTGGGCGCCGGTGGGGCCGGCGTCCGCGAACTGGGTGCGGCCGGTGAGGTACAGGGTGTCGCGGACGACGCGCGGCCACGCGCCGGTCTTGAAGCGGGTCAGGTAGTACGAGCTGAGGTCGAGGTAGGCGTAGCCGTTGTGCAGGGACGGCGCGAACTGGCTGCCCTCGGAGTAGTCGTTCCAGGTGGTCAGCTGGACCCAGTCGGCGCCGTCGTCGATGGCGTGGGTCCAAGTGGAGCGCAGGGTCGCGGTGTTGCCGGCCTCGTCGTAGATCCCCTGGTTGGGGCGGGCGTCCTGGACGGACACGGGCTGCATCCAGATCTTGCCCAGGCCGTGGGCGCGGCGGACGTCGGCGGTGGCGCCCTCCTGGCCGGCGTAGCTGCGGCTGCCCCACTCGGAGAACCCGTGGCTGATCGGGGCGAAGGCGGCGGCGTGGGCGTCGAGGTCGAGGAAGAGCGGGACGAAGGCGGTCCGGATGCCGTGCCGGGCGGCGAGGGCGTCGATGACCCGGCTCCACCAGCCGGGGTCCTTCTGCTCGGCCTTGAACGGGGAGAGGACGAGGCGGCCGTCGTCGAGCCGGTGGGCGGCGGGGTACTGGGCGAGGACCGCCACGGCGTCGGCGAGGACGGCGGGGTCGTCGGTGTCCAGCGCGGTCATGTCGGGCATCAGCATGATCCGGAAGCCGGGGTCCTCCGCGTGGGCCGCCTTGAGCAGCAGTTCGGCCCGCTCCCGGTTCTTGCCGGTGAGGGAGAGCAGGTCGAGGGTGAAGCCGTCGATGCCCGCGTCGCGCGCGGTGCGCACCTCCTGCCGGAGGTTGGCGTACTCCCAGTCGCCGTCCTTGGGCGGGACGGGCAGCGGGCGGTCGCGCAGCAGGCCGCCGTACTGCCGGTGCTTGCCGTTCTCGCCTTCGGGGTCGAGGTAGTTGCGGGTGTAGTAGTCGCTCTCGGCGCTCGCGTTGTCCAGGGAGAGCGGGTACGGGGTGAAGTAGTGGGCGAACACCAGCTTCCGGCCCGCCTCGCCGGAGCGCAGCGCGGCCGGTGCGGGGAGGTCGAAGGGGAGGGCGCCGGCGGGGCGCGCGGCGGGGGCGGCGGGCGGAGCGGCGGCGCCGGCCCGGAAGGGGTCCCAGGCGACGCCGGCGCCGACGCAGGCACCGGCCAGGAGCAGGACGCAGAGCAGCAGCGCCGGTAACGGCCTGCCGAGCGGGCGCCGGTGGGTGGAGGCCGCGCGCACGCGCCCGTCGGTCCGCCGCCGCACCGTCATCGCCGATCCCCTCCCCGGAGCACTCCCCCGCCGGGGGCTGCACAGCAGTAGAGCCGATGTCCGGGCCGCGGACAACCGTTCCCGGGGGCGGGGCGCGGCGCGTACGCCACCGGGGTGACCGGAACCATGAAGACCGCTTTGCCCGGGCTAATTTGGCGTCCATGCCGATGACCGTGGTGCGCCGCAGCCGAGGGATGTTCCCGAGGCTGCGCAAACGCATGCGCAACTCCTTCCTCTTCGTTCCGTTCGCGGGTCTCCTGATCGGCTGGCTGCTGGCCACGGCCGTGGTCCAGGCCGACCAGCTCATCCACGACCTCGACGCCCGCTGGGCCGATGTGGACCTCGCGGACCAGTGGTTCCTGCGCACGGCCGCGGACTTCGGGTCGGCGGCGAAGACGGCGGTCGCCGCGGTCAGCTCGGCGATGCTGACGTTCATCGGCGTGGTCTTCTCGATCACCCTGGTCGCGCTCCAGATGGCGGCGGGCCAGTTCTCGCCCCGGGTGCTGCGCATCTACGTGGAGAGCCGGGTCACGAAGCTGACCCTGGGGACGTTCCTGTGCACCTTCCTGTACACGCTGCGGGTGCAGAGGGAGTACGGCTCGTCGACGGACGGCTCCGACCAGGTGGTGCCCTACCTGGGCGCCTCGCTGGCCATGGGGTTCCTGGTGCTCAGCCTCGTCCTGTTCGTCGTCTACGTGCACTCCACCATCCGCCTGATGAGGGTCACGTACGTCATGGACCGGGTGTGCCGGGAGAGCCTGCGGCTGATCCGCGACAGCGCCGGGCCCGCGCGCGGCGGGGACGGGGAGGCCGCGGATCGGGGCGCGGAGCCGGGCGGCACGCCGGTGGCGCACGTCTGGCGGCCCGGTGTGCTCCAGGCCGTGGACGTGCCGCGGCTGGTGGCGCTCGCCGGACGGGACGGGCTGGTCCTGCACCTGGTCCCGCGGATCGGGGACTACCTCGTCCCGTACACCCCGCTGTTCCGGGTCACGGGCGGGCCGGCGCCGTCCGACGCGGACCTCCAGGCGGCGCTGGAGCTGGGGGTGGAGCGGACCACCGAGCAGGACCTGGCCTTCGGGATCCGCCAGCTCGCCGACATCGCCTCGCGCGCCCTGTCCCCGTCGGTCAACGACCCGACCACGGCGGTGCAGGCCCTGGACCGGATCCAGGTGCTGCTGACCGCCTTCGCCGGCCAGCCCCTGGGGCGGGCGTACCACCGGGACGCGGAGGGCGCCGTGCGGCTGGTGGAGACCCTGCCGAGCTGGCCGGAGCTGCTGGACCTGGCCCTCACGGAGGTCCGGGACTACGGGATCGGCTCGGCGCAGATCACCCGGCGCGTCGCGGCCTGCCTGGACGACCTGGAGCGGCTCGCCCCGCCCGACCGGCGCGAGCCCGTACGGCGCCAGCGGGACCTCCTGGAGGAGGCCGTGCACACCACGGCGGCGACCCCGCAGCGCGCGGCGTTCGCCCTGCGGCCGGACCGCCAGGGCATCGGCTGAACCGGCCGCGGCCCCCGCGGCGGTCCCGCTCTGGCGGAATACGACATTCCCCTAGTCATCCGTGTGAAGTGGCGCATAATCGTCGTCACGCGGCCCGGATCATCCCGGCTGCCGCACCGGTCACGCATGCAATGGGGGGCATCGTGATGTGGGGAGACTCCAGACCCGCCCGCTCGGACGGGGCGGCCGGGACCCTGCCGGCCACCTCCGGCGAGCTGTCCGTCCTGCTCACCGCCGTCCGCCGGGGCCGGGTCCTGACGGTCACGGGCCGTTTCCGCGAACCGCGCGCCCTGCTGGTGCGCGACATCGCGCGCCGGATCTCGTCCAACTTCTGCGACGGCGCCTCCGTGGTCTCCCTCCGGGGGGACGGCGGCGTGCGCGACCTCGTGTCCGCGCTGGGCTGCCTGCCCGGCATGCCCTTCCTGCCCTGCGGCACCGCGAACGCCGCCTCCTGGCTCGCCGAGCGGGACATGCTGCTGGTGCTGGACGACAGCGACCGGCTCTCCCCCGAGGCGCTGGTGTGGCTGCGGCGGCTGCTCGCCGTCGCTCCGGGCCTGCGCATCCTGGCGGCGGGCCGCCATCCCCTGGCCGTCGGCCAGGGCCGGGTCCACCGCCTCTGATCCGGAGACGGGTACGGGTCCGCCCCGGCCGGCGTGCGTGCCGGCCGGGGCGGACCCGTACCACGGTGCTGCTGCCTGCCGGGGCGTCAGCCCAGGATCGCGAGCGCCTGGTTCAGCGTCGCGGACGGACGCATGACGGCCGCGGCCTTGGCCGGGTCGGGCTGGTAGTAGCCGCCGATCTCGGCCGGGGAGCCCTGGACGGCGACGAGCTCGGAGACGATGGTCTCCTCCTGCTCGGCCAGCGTCTTGGCGAGCGGCGCGAAGGCCGCCGCGAGCTGCGCGTCGTCGCTCTGGCCGGCCAGCTCCTGCGCCCAGTACAGGGCGAGGTAGAAGTGGCTGCCGCGGTTGTCGATGCCGCCGAGGCGGCGGGTCGGCGACTTGTCCTCGTTGAGGAAGGTGCCGGTGGCGCGGTCGAGGGTGTCGGCCAGGACCTGGGCGCGGGCGTTGCCCGTGGTGGTCGACAGGTGCTCGAAGGAGGCGGCCAGCGCGAAGAACTCGCCGAGCGAGTCCCAGCGCAGGTAGTTCTCCTTGACCAGCTGCTGGACGTGCTTCGGGGCGGAGCCGCCGGCGCCCGTCTCGAAGAGGCCGCCGCCCGCCATCAGCGGGACGACCGACAGCATCTTGGCGCTGGTGCCCAGCTCCAGGATCGGGAAGAGGTCGGTCAGGTAGTCGCGGAGCACGTTGCCGGTCACCGAGATGGTGTCCTCGCCGCGGCGGATGCGCTCCAGGGAGTACGCGGTGGCCTCGACCGGGGCGAGGATCTCGATGGTCAGGCCGTCGGTGTCGTGCTCGGCCAGGTACGTCTTGACCTTGGCGATCAGCTGCGCGTCGTGGGCGCGGGTCTCGTCGAGCCAGAACACGGCCGGGGCGCCGGTGGCGCGGGCGCGGGTGACGGCGAGCTTGACCCAGTCCTGGATCGGCAGGTCCTTGGTCTGGCAGGCGCGGAAGATGTCGCCGGCGGCGACCTCCTGCTCGATGAGCGCGTTGCCCGCGGCGTCGACGACGCGGACGGTGCCCGCGGCGGCGATCTCGAAGGTCTTGTCGTGGCTGCCGTACTCCTCGGCCTTCTGGGCCATGAGGCCGACGTTCGGCACCGAGCCCATGGTGGCCGGGTCGAACGCGCCGTGGGCGCGGCAGTCCTCGACGACGGCCTGGTAGACGCCGGCGTAGCTGCTGTCCGGGAGGACGGCGAGGGTGTCGGCCTCGGCGCCGTCCGGGCCCCACATGTGGCCGGAGGTGCGGATCATGGCCGGCATCGAGGCGTCGACGATGACGTCGGACGGCACGTGCAGGTTGGTGATGCCCTTGTCGGAGTCGACCATCGCGAGGGCCGGGCCCTCGGCGATCTCGGCGTCGATCGAGGCCTTGATCGCGTCGCCGTCGGCGAGGGCGCCCAGGCCGTTCAGGATGGTGCCGAGGCCGTCGTTCGGGGAGAGGCCGGCGGCGGCCAGGGTCTCGCCGTAGCGGGCGAAGGTCTTCGGGAGGAAGGCGCGGACCACGTGGCCGAAGACGATCGGGTCGGAGACCTTCATCATCGTGGCCTTGAGGTGCACGGAGAACAGGACGCCCTCGGCCTTGGCACGCTCGATCTGGTCGTTGAGGAAGGTGCGCAGCGCGTCGACGTGCATGACGGACGCGTCCACGACCTCGCCGGCCAGGACCGGTACGGACTCGCGCAGCACGGTGACGGCGCCGTCGGCGGCGACGTGCTCGATGCGCAGGGTGCCGGCCTCGGCGATGACGGTGGACTTCTCCGTGGAGCGGAAGTCGTTCGCGCCCATGGTGGCGACGTTCGTCTTCGACTCGGGGGTCCAGGCGCCCATGCGGTGCGGGTGGGCCTTGGCGTAGTTCTTCACCGAGGCGGGGGCGCGGCGGTCGGAGTTGCCCTCGCGCAGCACCGGGTTGACGGCGCTGCCCTTGATCTTGTCGTAACGGGCGCGGACGTCGCGCTCCTCGTCCGACTTCGGGTCGTCCGGGTAGTCCGGAAGGGCGTAGCCCTGGCCCTGGAGCTCGGCGATCGCGGCCTTCAGCTGCGGGATCGAGGCCGAGACGTTGGGCAGCTTGATGATGTTGGCCTCGGGGGTCTTCGCCAGCTCGCCGAGCTCGGCGAGGGCGTCGGCGATGCGCTGCCCCTCCTCGAGGTACTCGGGGAACACGGCGATGATCCGACCGGCCAGGGAGATGTCACGGGTCTCGACATTCACACCGGCCGTCGACGCGTAGGCCTGGATCACAGGCAGGAAGGAATACGTCGCGAGGGCCGGGGCCTCGTCAGTGTGCGTGTAGATGATGGTCGAGTCAGTCACCGGATGCTCCGCTCCACAGTCTGCGTCTCTCGTCTGCAACATTGCTCGACATCAAGATATCTCGTGATCGGCCCGGTCAGGACAGCCCCCTGCCGCAACCCGAGCGAGACGCGTGTCACCCCGGCACGCGAAAGCGCCGTCACCGGCTGCGACGGGCCGGTGACGGCGCTGTGGCGTACGGGTCGCCCGGGGGCGTATCAGGCGGCGATCTGCTTCGGGCTGGGACCGTAGGCGTTGGGCCCGGCGTCACCCTCGCTGGCCATCAGGACGAGCATCCAGATGAACCCGACGAAGGGGATGAGGCTGATCAGGTACCACCATCCGGACTTCCCGGTGTCGTGCAGCCGGCGGACCGTGACCCCCAGGGAAGGGAGGAAGACGGCGAGGGTGTAGATCCAGGTGATGACCGGGTAGCTGCCGAGCACGTAGTCGAGGATCGTGAGGACGATGACGATCGGGATGTTCCAGAGGAGGAACATCCAGTACTCCTGGCGGCGGGCGCGGCCCTGGAAGTCGGCGTACCGCTTGATGACGTCGAGGTAGTAGTTCACGAGTCCCCCCTTGGGACGGAACCTGCGGCCCCTCCCCTGTGAAAAACGGGGCCGGGCCGGACTTATGCCCTCCCTACGACGCCCTCAAGCCACTTCGAGCCAACCGGATAAGGCCAGCACCCTTGGTTTCAGCGGGAGTTGTGCCGCTCAGCGGCCCGGCCTCAGCCGATGTGGTACGAGTCCCCGTACACCTTCCAGTCGAGCGGGGTGTTCAGGTTGAGGTTGCCCTTCTTGAGGAAGACGCGCTGGGCCGTGTCGACGCGGCTGGTGTCGCTGTGGGCCTCCTCCTGCTTCATCGCCCAGACGCGGGCGTCGAGGAAGGCGTTCAGCCAGGTGGTCTCGTTGCCGCCCTGGGCCGGGGGCTTGGCCTTGGAGAGGGCGCGCTTCCTGATGTTGCGGAAGCTGGTGGCGTCGCCGCCGTCGCCGTGCATGACGATGGCGTCGTAGTAGGCGAACTGGCCGAGGGTGCCGACGCCGTCGGCCTTGCCCTGCTTGACGGCGGGGTCGAAGTAGACCCGGTCGCGCTCGTGGTCCTGGGCCTTCTTGAACTCGGCGTCCTGGGCGGCCTTGGCCCAGTCCTTGGTGAAGTTCGGGTCCAGGCCGGCGTGGGAGTCGCCGCCGTTGACCTTGCGCAGGGCCGGGAGGTACTTGGCCAGCACGTTGCCGGGCTTGACCTGGGTGTAGTACTCGACGAGGTCGAGCATGTCGCCGGTGCCGGAGCAGAAGCCGATGATGCCGGCGGTGTAGCCGCGGCCGTCGCCTATGTCCTCGATGTACTTGTACTGGGCCTTCCAGTCGAGGGAGGAGTTCTCGGCGCTGGAGACGATCTGCATGGCGATGTCCTTCTTCGCCGGGTCGTCGAGACCGGTCGCCGCGCGGGCGGTGACCGGGGCGGGTGCCGGGGCCGCGGCCTGGGCCGTGGCCGGCGCGGCGAGGAGGGCGGCGCCGAGGAGCGCGCCGATGGTCATGGCGGTGCGTCGGGTCGTGAACACGAGGCCTCCGTATGGGGGTTGAGCCTTCCCTGTTCCGTTAGGAAACTTTCCTACCAGATATGGGGTCGGCGGAACACCCCCGGAGCACCCTTCGCGTTCCGGTTACAGCCAGCCGTTGCGGCGGAAGCCCCGGTGGATCACCCAGCAGGCCACCGCCATCACGCCGAGGACCAGCGGGTACCCGTAGGTCCAGTGCAGTTCCGGCATGTGGTCGAAGTTCATGCCGTACACCCCGCACACCATCGTGGGCACCGCCACGATCGCCGCCCACGCCGTGATCTTCCGCATGTCCTCGTTCTGCGCGACCGTCACCTGCGCCAGGTGCGCCTGGAGGATCGAGTCGAGGAGGCCGTCGTAGGCGGCGATCTGCTCGGTGGCCCGCGTCAGGTGGTCGGCCACGTCGCGGAAGTACGCCCGGACCTCCGCCGGGATCACCGGTATCGGCTGCGTGGCGAGGTGTTCCAGCGGCCGCCCCAGCGGGGCCACCGCCCGCCGCAGTTCGAGGAGTTCGCGCTTGAGCTGGTAGATCCGGCCCGCGTCGCCCCGTCCGCCGTGCTCGCTGAAGACGGCCGTCTCCACGGCGTCCATGTCGCTCTGCACCGCGTCCGTGACGGCCACGTAGTCGTCCACCACGTGGTCGGCCATGGCGTGCAGCACGGCCGCCGGACCCTTCGCCAGCTGCTCCGGCTCGGCCTCCAGGGCCTCGCGGACGGGGCCGAGGGTGCCGTGGCCGCCGTGCCGGATGGTGATGACGAAGTCCTCGCCCACGAAGGCCATCAGCTCGCCGGTCTCCACCACCTCGCTGGTCGCCGTCAGCTCCTCGTGCTCGACGTAGCGGACGGTCTTGAACACCGCGAAGAGGGTGTCGTCGTAGCGTTCCACCTTGGGCCGCTGGTGGGCGTGGACGGCGTCCTCGACGGCCAGCGGGTGCAGCCCGAGGAGCTCGGCGAGCCCCGCGAGTTCCAGCTGGGAGGGCTCGTGCAGGCCGATCCAGACGAAGCCCTCCCCTGTCTTGCGGACCCGGCGCAGCGCCTCCTCGACCTCGGCGCAGCCCTCCTGGCGGATGCCGTCCTGGTAGACCACGCAGTTGACCACGGCGCTGCCGAGCGGCGAGCGGGCCGGGTGGCTGAGGTCGACGGCCCTCCGGTAGCCGCGGCGGACGGCCCGGCGCAGGTTGCTGAACATGGACAACGCGGTACTTCCCTTCGGCGGATCAGCGGCCAGTCTGCCACCGCCGCGCCGGGGAACCCGTCCGAGGTCAGCCCCGGTCGACGAAGACGCTGGTCGACTTCACCCGCGCCGTGGCCCGCGAGCCCACCTCCAGGCCGAGCTCCTCCACCGCCTCCCGGGTCAGCAGGGAGACGATGCGGTGCGGGCCGGCCTGGATCTCCACCTGCGCGTCGACCGTGCCGAGCTTGACGCCGGTGACGATGCCGGGGAAGGCGTTGCGCGCCGAGGTGTACGGGGCCTCCTCGCCGTCGGCCCCCTCCTGCGCGGCCTCCACGCAGAACGCGGCCAGGTCCGGGCCGTCGACCATGCGGCGGGTGCCCTCGCGGCGGGTGGGGAAGCGCTCGGCGTCGGCCCAGCGGCGGGCCGTGTCGACGCTGACGCCGAGCAGCCGGGCCGCCTGGCCGATGGTGTAGGACTCCATGCGCGCAGCTTAGGCGGGGGGCGGGCGGGGGCCTAACAGGCGGGGGAGGAACCCTTCTGGCCGGTGAGGTCGCGGTTGTAGAGCCAGCCCGTCTGGTTGGTGCCGTCCACGCGGACGAACGTCCACTGGTTCCCGTACGAGTTGACGATGTAGCAGTGGTACCAGAGCTTCGTGCCGCTCTTGACCAGGGCGCCCTGGGCGCACTGCTGGTAGGGCGCGGCCAGCAGGTGGTGGTCGCCGGATATGAAGCCGTAGGTGCCGGGCTTGGGGTCCTTGTGGGTCCAGCCGGCGCAGCCCGTGGGCACGGGGCCCGGCTTGGCCGAGGCGGACGGGGAGGCCGACGCGGAGGGCGGGGCCGTCTTCTTCGAGGCGCTGGGGGACGGCCCGGTCTTGGACGGGGAGGGGGACGGGCCCGGGCTCGCGGTGCCCGGCGGGGTGCCCGGGGAGGCGGTCCCGGGGGCGGTGGCGGGCGGCGTGGCCGTGGTGCGCGTCTTCTTCCCGCCGCCTCCGGAGGTCAGGGCGTACGCGGCGCCTCCGGCCCCGAGCACGGCGACCACGGCGACGGCCACCGCGACCCGGCCCCGCCGCCGCGCCCGGCCCCCGCCGGCGACGGGCGCCGCGCCGCCGGGCGGCGGGTAGGAGGGGGCGGGGTGGGGCTGATAGGGCTGGTGCGGAAACGATTCGTCGGCGGCGGGCGGCGGCCCGAAGCCGGGCGGCGCGACGGCACCGGGCGCCGCGAAAGGCGCCGCGCCGGGCCCGGCGGACGGACCGGCGGCGGGCGCGGCACCGGACGGCGGCGCCACCGCTGACGGCGCCGTGGGCGTCGGTCCGAACACACCGGCCGGGGGCTGCGGCACGGCCGCGCCCGGCCCCACCGCCCCCGTACCGCCCGGCCCCTGCGGTACGGCCTGCCCCGGCTGCCCCGGGTACACCCCGGCGGCTCCCCCGGCCCCAGTCGCGCCGCCCGCCCCGGCCGCCACCGCGTCGAGCATCGCCCGGGCCTGGTCGGCGGTCGGCCTGGCGTCGGGGTCCTTCGCCATCAGCGCCTGGAGCACCGGCCCGAGCGGCCCCGCCCGTCCGGCCTCCGGCAGCGGTTCGGCGACGATCGCGGACAGCGTCGACCACACCGAGGTCCGGCGGAACGGCGACACCCCCTCCACGGCCGCGTACAGGGTCATCCCCAGCGACCAGATGTCCGAGGCGGGTCCGGGCTCCCGGCCCTGGGCGCGCTCCGGCGGCAGGTAGTCGAGCGAGCCGACGATCTCGCCGCTGCGGGTCAGCTTCGCCAGTTCCCCGTCGTCGGGGTCCTGCATGCTGGCGATGCCGAAGTCGGTGAGGACGACCCGGCCGCCGCGCTCCAGCAGCACGTTGCCCGGCTTGACGTCCCGGTGCAGGACCCCGGCCCGGTGCGCGGCGTCGAGGGCGTCCATCAGCTTGGCGCCGATGGCGGCGGCCTCGTACGGGTCGAGCGCGCCCTGCCGCTCGACGAGGGCGTCGAGCGAGGGCCCGTCGACGAGTTCCATCACGATGACCGGGAGTCCCTGCTCCTCGGTCACGTCGTGCACGGTGACCACCCCGGTGTGCCGGATGCGCGCGGCGGCCTGCGCCTCCCGCCGCATCCGGGTGCGCAGGTCGGCGAGTTCGGCGGGGCCGGCATCGGTGTAGGCGCGCAGCAGCTTGACGGCGACCTCGCGGCCGAGCAGCTCGTCCACCGCCCGCGCCACCACGCCCATGCCGCCGCGGCCGATCACCGAGGTCACCCGGTAGCGCCCCCCGAGCGCCCTGCCGACGAGGTCCCCGTCGTTCGTCTGCTCCGATGGCACCGGCACCGCCCGCTCCGTTCCCTCACCGGCCGTCCGTCGACGGCCTGCCGGGGCCAAGGGTAGAGGGCATGATCACTCGGGGGTCCACCCGGCCGTCGCAGCCCGTTCAGCCGGCGTCCTCGCGGGGCAGGTGGGTCCTGGCCTCCTCGTAGCCGGCCTCGCCGGGTGCGGCGGCGGGGGCGTAGAAGAGGCTGAGGACCCCGGTCTCGAAGGTCTCGCAGGTGAGCAGCCTGAGCGGGACGGGGGGCACGTCCTCCTCGAAGAGCCGCATGCCCCGGCCGACGGCGAGGGGGTGCACCAGCAGCTGGAGCCGGTCGAGTTCGCCCGCCGCCAGCAGCTGCCGCACGACGGAGACGGAACCGCTGATGGCCACGGGCCCGCCGTCCGGTTCCCGGCGCGGCGCCCTGACCCCTTCGACGAGGTCCCCGCGGAGCAGCTCGGCGTTGCGCCAGCCGAGGTCGGGGGATCCGCGGGACACGACGATCTTCCGTACGTCGCCGAGCCGCCCGGCGAAGGCGGCGTCCTCCCCGCCGACCGCCTCGCGCCCGGGCCAGGCCCCGACTTCCGGGGCCGCGCCTCATCCCGGGCGCGCCCGGGGCGGCGCGGTCAGCGCGAGCGCTCCCCCGCGCCGGGGGCGGGCCGCCCCGGGGGCACCAGCGCCTCGCGGGCGGTCTCGGCGACCAGCCGGGCGACCGCCGCCAGGGCGGGCGAGTCCAGCTTCCACTGCTGCCAGTAGAGCGGTACGTCGAGGGTCCGCCCCGGTGTCAGCCGGACGAGGGCCCCGGCGCGCAGCAGGGGTTCGGCCTGCGGCGCCGGCACCAGCCCCCAGCCGAGCCCGGCGGCCACCGCGTCGCGGAAGCCCTCCGAGGTCGGCACCCGGTGGCGGACGGGCGAGGCGCCCGCGGCGTCCCCGGTGAGGGTGCGGACGAAGGAGTCCTGGAGGTCGTCGCGGCGGTCGAAGACGATGGTCGGCGCCCGCCGCAGGTCCGCGGCCGGGTCCCCGGCCAGGTGGCGGGCGGCGAACCCGGGGGCGGCCACCGGAAGGTAGCGGACCAGGCCGAGCGCCCGTACGGTGCACCCCGCCACCGGGTCCGGCGAGGAGGTGACGGCCGCCATCACCTGGCCCTCGCGCAGCAGGGCGGTGGTGTGGGACTCGTCCTCGCGGTACAGCTCGAAGCAGACGGGCGGGTCCTGCGGGACCCGGCTCAGCACCGGCAGGAACCAGGTGGCCAGCGAGTCCGCGTTCACGGCGATGGGCAGCCGGACCGGCCCCTGTCCATCGGCGGTCCCCATCCCCAGCTCGGCCCGGGCGTCGCGCTCCAGGCGGGCCAGCTGGCGGGCGAAGCGGACCACGACCTCGCCCGACTCGGTGGCGCGGACCGGTTTGGTGCGCATCAGCAGGACCCTCCCGGTGCGCTGTTCCAGGGCCTTCACGCGCTGGCTGACGGCGGAGGGCGTCACGTGCAGGGCGGCGGCCGCCGCGTCGAAGGTGCCCTCGTCCACGACCGCGAGGAGGGTCCGGACCTGGTCCAGGGGAAGCTCGTCCATCACGAACGCTAAGGGTACGTAAAAATCTTTAGCTGTACTGCGCACCGGGTGCTGTCTACCGTCGGAGACATGAACAACGGCATCACCACAGCGCTCCTGGCCGGCTTCGGCACCGGCCTCTCCCTCATCGTCGCCATCGGCGCACAGAACGCCTTCGTGCTCCGGCAGGGCGCGCGCCGGCACGCCGTGCTGTGGGTGGTCGCCATCTGCGCCCTGTCCGACGCCGTCCTCATCGCCCTCGGCGTGGCCGGCGTCGGCGCCTTCGTCACGGCCTGGCCGGCCGCGCTGACGGCCGTCGGCATCGCCGGCGGCGCCTTCCTCGTCTGCTACGGGATCCTGGCCGCGCGCCGGGTGCTGCGCCCGGCCCCGGGCGCGGCCCTCAGCGCCGAGGGCGCCGCCACCGGGTCCGCCCGCGCGGCCGTGCTGACCTGCCTGGCCATGACCTGGCTGAACCCGCACGTCTACCTGGACACCGTCCTGCTGGTGGGCTCGCTCGCCGCCGACCGGGGCGATCTGCGGTGGGCCTTCGGGGCCGGGGCCGTCCTGGCCAGCCTGATCTGGTTCTCCACCCTGGGGTACGGGTCGCGGCTGCTCAGCGGGGTGCTCGCGAAGCCGGGCGCCTGGCGGGTGCTGGACGGGCTGGTGGCCGCGACCATGGTGACGATGGGCGGCATGCTCCTCGCCCGGGCCTGAGGTCCGGGCGGGGCCGGGCGCGCCGTGGTAGGTATCCCGGTGCGCGGGCACCGCCCCCGCCGCCGCACCGCCACCCCGCCGCCCGGTCCGCCGATCCCAGGAGCCGTCACCGTGCCCGACCGCCCGTCGCCCGAGGCGCTGCGCGCCTATTACGCCGCCCAGCCGTCCCCGCTGGTCGCCGCGACCGGGATCGTCCTGGACGGGGCGGGGCGGGTCCTCGTCCTGACCCCTTCGTACAAGGACGGCCTCGAACTGCCGGGCGGCACGGTGGAGGACACCGAGACCCCGGAGGAGGGGCTCGCGCGGGAGCTGAAGGAGGAGCTGGACCTGGCGGTGCCGGTGGGGCGGCTGCTCGCCGTGGACTCCTGCGCGCCGGGCGCGCTCGGGCGCTCGCTCGTGGTGCACGTGTACCTGGTGGGGCCGCTCCCGGCCGACCGGGCCGGGGCGCTCTCCTTTCCGGACGGCGAGGTGTCCGAGGCCCGCTGGCTCTCCCCCGACGAGGCGGTGCGGCAACTGCCCCCACGGCTCGCGCCGCGGCTGCGCGCCGCGCTGGCCGCGCTGTACTCGGGCTCGCTCGCGCACCTCGTCGACGGGGTGCCGCAGCCCGGTTCGCCGGCCGGCCTCGACCCGGCGGACCGGGCGGCCCGGGAGCACGCGGGCGGGTACGACGCGGCCGCGCACCGGGCGGCCCGGCCCAAGGCCCTCACGGCGGCGAACGTGCTGTTCACCGACGGGTCCGGCGGGGTGCTGCTGGTCCGGCCCGGCTACGGCGGGCCGGGCCGCTGGCTGCTGCCCGGCGGCGGGGTCGACAGCGACCTCGGGGAGACGCCCCGGGCCGCCGCCGCCCGGGAGGTCCGCGAGGAGATCGGGCTGGAGCTCGCCCCCGGCCGGCTGCTCGCCGTCAACTGGTCCCACCGGCCGGGGTACCCGGCGCGGGTGCGGTTCCTCTACGACGGCGGGGTGCTGGACGCGGGGACGCTGGCCCGGATCCGGCTGGATCCCACCGAGCTGCTGGAGTGGCGGACCGCGCCCCGCCGGGAGCTGCGCGGGCTGGTCGGACCGCACCTGCGCCGGCAGATCAAGGCCTGCCTGAAGGCCCTCGCCGAGGGCGGCGGTCCGCTGGAGCTGCACCGGGGCCGCCCGGTGTGAGGCCGGCCGCATACCCCCTACCCCCGTGGAGTATGCGGCGCCGGCTCGCATACGATGCCGGCATGGGTACGCGAGCGGGACGAGTGGGGAGGCCTTCGGGGCCGCCCGCCTTCCTGCTGCTCGTCCTGGCCGTCCTCACGGGCCTGGTCGCCATGCACGGCCTGGGCCCGGGCGGCCTCCCCGGCCCCACCGGCCCGGACCCGTCCCAGACCGGGGCCGTCCACACGCGGGCCGGGGCCCTCCGGACCGGGACCGAGCGGATCCGGGCCGAAGCCGGCCCGCACTCCGCCGGGGCCGTCACGGTTCCGGCAGCCGTCCCCGTCCACACCGAGGACGGCAGGCCCGGCACCCGGGTCGTCCCCCGCACCGGTGCGGTCCGCGCCCACACCCCCGCCGCCTCCGGCCAGGGCGCCGCCGAAGCCGCCGCGCCGGCCGATGACGCCTGCGGGTGCACCCACGCCGACGTCCCCGCGCACGGCGGGCGCGACGGCGGCCATGCCGAGCACGCCGACCCCACCTGTGCGGCCTCCGGCACCAGCGGCGCCCCCGTGCTGCCCGCCCAGGC
>NZ_JBFBGN010000084.1:0-31429 GCF_040684675.1 Streptomyces sp. NPDC089915
CCGGGGCCGTCGTCGTACCCGGGGCCGGGGCCGTCGTCGTACCCGGGGCCGGACTCGGCCTACGGGCCGGTAACCTCGGGCCATGAGCAAGCCGCCGCGCCTCACCCTGCCCCCCGCCGCCCGCGCGTACCGCCTGGACACCCCGCGCGGCGCCTTCGCCGTCCACGAGGCGGGCGAGCCCGTGCACGGCACCGCCCTGCTGGTGCCCGGGTTCACGGGCAGCAAGGAGGACTTCATCGCCCTGCTGGAGCCCCTGGCCGCCGCCGGGTTCCGGGTGGTCGCCGTCGACGGGCGCGGGCAGTACGAGAGCCCCGGCCCGCGCGAGGAGTCCGCGTACGAACTCCACGAGCTGGCCCTGGACCTCCTCGCCCAGGCCGGGGCACTGGCGGCCGCCGGTCCGCTGCACCTGGTGGGCCACTCCCTCGGCGGCCTGATCTCCCGCGCCGCCGTCCTGCGCGACCCCTCCCCCTTCGCCTCCCTCACCCTGATGAGCAGCGGCCCCGCCGCGATCACGGAGGAGCAGCAGGCCCGGACGAAGCTCCTGGTCGCGGCGCTGGAGGCGCTGCGCGAGGACATGCCGGCCGTCTGGGAGGCGATGCGGGCCCAGGACCCGGCGGACGCCGTCCCCGACTCCCCCGAGCTGGCCGCGTTCCTGCGCGAGCGCTGGCTGGCCACCGTCCCCGAGCAGCTGATCACCACCGGCCGGATCCTGGTCTCGGAGCCGGACCGGGTGGCGGAGCTGGCGGAGCTGCCGCTGCCGAAGCTGGTCCTGTCCGGGGAGGTCGACTACGCCTGGCCGGTCCCCCTCATGGACGAGATGGCCGCCCGCCTGACCGCTTCCCGCGTGGTGATCGAAGGCGCCGAACACTCCCCCAACGCCGAGAACCCGCAGGTCACGGCGGGTTCTCTAGCAACTTTCTGGCGATCCTTGACCGCGCGGTAGTTAGCTAAGGAAAAAATTTCCTTAGCGTAGGGAATGTTTTCGAAGGGCGCCTGGTTGACCCCTGTGCAAGGAGAACACCGACGAAGGGAGAAGCCGTGCGCTTCGAGATTCTGCGCCTGGACGACGTCGACGGAACCGCCGTGGACAGCACCGTCGTGGACGCGGCCTCCGTCAACCGGATCGTGCAGCAGGCGGCCGCCATCGGCCAGCGCATCCTGATCCGACCGGCCGAGAGTGCGTCCTCCTGATGCTTCCCGAAACGCCCCCGTACCGATCCGGTACGGGGGCGTTCGCCTGCGCGGGGCCGGGTCAGGCGCCGCGGACGACCTGCAGCACGCCGTTGATGATCTGCTGAACGGCGATGGCGGAGAGCATCATGCCGGCGAGGCGGGTGACCAGGACGACGCCGCCGTCCTTGATGATCCGGATGATCACCAGCGAGTAGCGCATGGTCAGCCACAGCACCACGTGCATCGCGGCGATGGCCGTCCAGACGGAGAGCTGCCCGCCGAACCCGTCGGCCTTCTGCACGGCCAGGATGACGGAGACGATCGCACCGGGACCGGCCAGCAGCGGCATGCCCAGCGGGACGAGGGCGACGTTGACGTCCTTGGTCTGCTTGGGCTCGTCCGTCTTGCCGGTGAGCAGGTCGAGCGCGATCAGCAGGAGCAGCAGACCACCGGCGATCATCAGCGCCGGGACGGAGACGTGCAGGTAGTCCAGGATCTGCTGGCCGCAGATGCCGAAGGTGGCGATCACGCCGAAGGCGACGCAGACGGCCTGCCAGGCCATACGGCGCTGGACCTTGGCCGGACGGCCGGAGGTCAGCGCGAGGAAGATCGGGGTGATGCCCGGCGGGTCCATAATCACAAAAAGCGTGAGAAAAAGGGATCCGAAGACAGCGAAATCGAACACAGTGATGCCTTGCATAGAGGGGTGTCACGAAAAAGGGCGAGATGAAGGGCGCGCGTGGGCAGGACGACCGCCGTACCGGCGGCGGCCGACGGCGTCAGGCGCGGGCGTCTCCGCCGGCGCCCGGGACGGGGAAGGCCCCTGTGGCCCGGCGCGTGATCTCGCCGTAGATCTCGGGGTCGGTGGTGTACTCCCCGAGACGGCAGGTCTTGCGGCTGCCGTGGTAGTCGCTGGAACCGGTGGTCAGCAGACCGAGGTCCCCGGCCAGTCCGCGCAGGCGCGCGCGGGTGTCGGTGTCGTGGTCCATGTGGTCGACCTCGATCCCGTCCAGACCCGCGGCCGCGAGGGCGGCTATCGCCTCCTCGGGCACGCAGACTCCGCGCTTGACGGCGGCGGGGTGCGCGAAGACGGTGACCCCGCCGGCCGCCTTGACCAGGCGTACGGCGTCGAAGGGGTCGAGCTCGTGCTTCTCCGCGTACGCGCGGCCGCCGTCGGCGAGCCAGTCCGCGGTGAACGCGTCGGAGACGGTGGGGACGACCCCCAGCTCGACCATGGCGGTCGCGATGTGCGGGCGCCCGACGGAGCCGTTCCCGGCGATCCGGGCCACCTGCTCCCAGGTCACGCCGACACCGAGCTCCTGGAGCTTGCCGACCATGGCCTGGGCCCTGGGGGTCCGGTCGTCGCGCACGAGCTCCCGCTCGCGGGCGAGCTCGGGCTCCCGGGGGTCGAAGAGGTAGGCCAGCATGTGCAGCCCGACCCCGTCGAGCCGGCAGGACAGCTCGGCCCCGGTGACCAGCGTGAGCCCGCGCGGCACGGCCGCGACGGCCTCGGCGTATCCCCCGACGGTGTCGTGATCGGTCAGCGCGACCACGTCCAGCCCGGCCGCGGCGGCATTGCGCACCAGCTCGGCGGGGGTGTCGGTACCGTCGGAAGCCGTGGAGTGGGCGTGCAGATCGATGCGCACAGCCGGACTCCAGGGTTCAGACGGACGAAGGGGACACCCCAGGGTACCCGCGCCATGGGCACAACGGGGCCGCGGGGCTTACAGGGGGCGGGGCCGGGGGAGCGGGCGGGCCCGGTCTCACGGCCCCAGGATGCGCGGGCTCAGTGCCCCGCACGGGACCAGTTCCACCTCCGCGCCCGCGTCGCGGAGGTCAGCCAGGACCAGTTCGTCGTACATGAGGAGCCCCGACTGTTCCGGCCAGACGATGGCCCACAGCCAGAGCCCCCGGGCCTCGCCGGCGAAGACGGCCCGGTCCTCCGGGGCCCCCTTCACGTGCCACAGCGGGGTCGGGCGGCCGTCGGTGACGACCTTCGCGTGCGGTGGGCCCGAGACGTCGAGGCCCGGGCCGGGGTCGGGGCCGTCGATGCCCGCGAAGCGGGCGCCGAGGCCCACGCCCAGCTCCTCGGCGACCAGCAGCAGCTCGCCCAGGCCGCCCAGCGGGCCGGGGCCCGTGCAGGCGACGACCGTGGCCCGGCCGCCGGTGCGGTCGTCACCGGCGGAGCCGACCCCGGTGAACAGCCATCCCACCGGCAGCGGCCACGGCATCCACACCGGCACCTTCGACCGGTTCGCCACCACCCCCAGGCCCTCCACGCTGGGCGGGATGACGGGCTGGAGCGGATGGACGGGGCCGTGCACGGCACACTGCCAGGAGTCGGAGAAAAGACCGGGCGCGCGGACCCGGCCACCACACTTCGGGCAACTCGGTTCGCCCCTCATAAGAAGCACGCTCCTCCCCGCCCGGCGCCCCGTCAAGACACGATCACCCGTCCGGATGGCTGCCCGCACCCGCGGGCACCGCGCTCAGTCCAGTGCGACGGCCGTACGCAGAGGGTCCCGCAGATCCGTGCCGCGCGCGAGCCAGCGCTCCTGGAGGGCGGCGGCGCCGTGCACCCGCTTCCAGGCGGCCTCGTTCGCCGTCATGGGGAGGAGGGGGAGGAAGCGGACCGGGTCCATCGGCTCGTCCAGGGCGAGGTCCTCGACCAGTCCGCCCGGCTCCGCGACGAGGACCGAGGTGAACGGCGCCCCCTCCCACAGGGGTTCGCCCACGTCGAGGGAGGCGCCGGGCGCGACGACGAGCCCCTCGACCATCGGGGAGGCCGCCAGCACCGCGAGCGGCCGCAGGACCTTGTCGGTGGGCGCGAGCCCCGCCCGTACGGTCAGCAGCAGCTCGGCGCGCGGCCCGCGCACCGGGTCGGCGACCACGGCGGTGGGATCGGTCATGGGGTGTGCGGACATGCCGAGGGTCGCGTACCGGACGAGGTCGCCCTCGGCGAAGCGGAGGACCTCGATGCGGTCGGTGCCCAGGAAGGTGACGGCGGCGCGGGCGTCGGGTTCGCCGAACGCGCTGCGGAGCCGGGCTTCGACGAGGGCCGGAATTTCTGCCATGGAGCGAGCATAGAACTCCTATCCGCCGGGTAAAGACCGGCGTTTGACCATCCGTCGGCTGATAGTGTTGACAGCTGGTCGGGGCCGCGTGCAGAAGCATGATTCAGGGCCCCGGCGACAGGACGTCCCCCACGGGGGACCGGCCGGAGGAGGTGGGGCTGCGATGGATCGAAGTCGATCGTGCAGTACCAATCGCTCTTCGGCCACTTTCCAGGGCGGCTCCAGCCCCCTTTGATCTTCTGATCAGCAGAAGAGCGACGGCAGAACTTTGTCCTCCCGTCCTGTTTCCCTCCGTCCGCGCGGACCTGCCCGCGTGTCGCCGGAGGGCCTCCCACCCGTACGGTCCGCAGCCGTGCGTGAGAAGGAGCCTGCCATGTCGATGCTGCCCTACCTCCGTGCCGCCGTCCGTCCGGCGCTGCGCAAGTCCACCCCCGTACAGCCCGGCTACGACACCACCCGCGACCCCTCCGCCAGCAGTGCGGTCGTCGACTGCGCCGTCTACCGCGACGGCCGGCGGGCACAGGGCGACTGCCTGACGCCCCGTGAGGCGCTGCGCCGGGTCCGGGAGGACGGCGGGTTCGCCTGGATCGGGCTGCACGAGCCCACCGAGGCGGAGTTCGCCGGGATCGCGGCCGCCTTCGGACTGCACCCCCTCGCCGTGGAGGACGCGGTGCACGCGCACCAGCGGCCGAAGCTGGAGCGGTACGACGAGACCCTCTTCACCGTCTTCAAGACGATCCACTACGTGGAGCACGCCGAACTGACCGCGACCAGCGAGGTCGTGGAGACCGGCGAGGTGATGTGCTTCACCGGCCCCGACTTCGTGATCACGGTCCGGCACGGCGGACAGGGCTCGCTGCGGACCCTGCGCCACCGCCTCCAGGACGACCCCGAGCTCCTCGCCCGGGGCCCCTCGGCGGTGCTGCACTCGATCGCCGACCACGTGGTGGACGGCTACATCGCGGTGGCCGCGGCCGTGCAGGACGACATCGACGAGGTGGAGAGCGCGGTCTTCGCCGCCCCCGCCAAGGGCGTCGCCCGGGGCGGCGACGCGGGCCGCATCTACCAGCTCAAGCGCGAGGTGCTGGAGTTCAAGCGGGCGGTGTCCCCGCTGCTGCGGCCGATGGAGCTGCTGAGCGAGCGGCCCATGCGGCTGGTGGACCCGGACATCCAGAAGTACTTCCGCGACGTCGCCGACCACCTGGCCCGGGTGCACGAGCAGGTCATCGGCTTCGACGAGCTGCTGAACTCGATCCTCCAGGCGAACCTGGCCCAGGCCTCCGTCGCCCAGAACGAGGACATGCGCAAGATCACCTCCTGGGCGGCGATCATCGCCGTCCCCACGATGATCTGCGGGGTGTACGGGATGAACTTCGACCACATGCCGGAGCTGCACTGGCGCTACGGCTATCCGATGGTGATGGTCGCGATCGTCGGCAGCTGCTTCGCCATCCACCGGACGCTGCGGCGCAACGGCTGGCTGTAGCGGGCGGCGGCGTACGCCCTACGCTGTGCGCATGACTCTCAGCGCACTCGACCTGGCCCTCGTCGAGGAGGCCTCCAAGAAGTCCGGCCTGATCTGGGTCCGCGGCGCGGGCGCCGACCGGGCCCTGTGGCACGCCTGGGTGGACGGTGCCGCGCACGTGCTCGGCGACGGGCCCGGCGAGCAGCCGTTCCCGGGGCTCGCCGACGGCGCGGCCGCCGAGGTGACCGTACGCAGCAAGGACAAGGGCGGCCGGCTGGTGGCCTGGACCGCGGCGGTACGGGAGCTCGCGCCCCGCACGGAGCCGTGGGAGACGGCCGTGGCCGAGCTCAAGGGCAAGCGGCTGAACGCGCCCGACTCGGAGCTGATGACGGAGCGCTGGGCCCGGGAGTGCCGGCTGCTGCGCCTGGAGCCGGTGGCGGTGGCCGACCGGCTGCCCGAGGGCTCGCTGGCGGCGGCGCCCCTCGGCTCCCCCGCGGTCACCCGCCGGCCGATCCCGGCGGGACTGCCGAAGCTGCTGCTGAAGCGGAAGAAGAACTGAAGAAGAAGTAGGGGAGGGGGCGGTTCAGCCGCCCGTCGGGTTCGAGCCCTGACCGGAGGAGCCGCCGCCCGTGCCCCCGGAGCCGCTGCCGCCCGAGGAGCCGCCCGTGCCGGAGCCCTTCGACGGGGCCGGGGAGGCGGCGCCCGTTCCGGTGCCCGTACCCGTGCCCGCGCCGTCCTTGGTGGTCGGCAGCTGGGATCCGTAGTCCACGGTCTGGTCCTGCGCCGGCGGCTCCAGCGGGAAGGCCTTGCCCCACTCGGACAGCTCCACCCGGCCCGCGCCGCCCGCGCGCTCCATCAGCAGCGGGTACGGGGTGCCCTCCAGGGACACCGTCAGCTTGCCGCCCTTGCCCGCGTCGGCCGCGAGCGGTACCGCCCGGGTGTGGCCGACGGTGGTGTAGCCGCCCTTGGTGAGCTTGCCCTGGAGGCCGAGGAGCCCGTCGAGCAGCACGTGCATGTCGGTGAACCCGCGGAACTGCTTGTAGGTGGGGTCGCTCTCGGGGACCTTCACGTACTTGTCGCCGAGCTTTCCGGCCGAGTCCGACTTCCCCCAGAAGGCCGCGCTCGCCTTGAGGTACAGCTGCTCGCCGATCCGCAGCAGCTGGAAGGTGTCGGCCTGCGACTTCACCTCGCCGGAGCCGCCGTCCGCCTTGAGGCGCATGTCGAGGGTGTAGGTCTTGCCGCCGGTGACCAGGGTCCCGGAGAGGTGGACCGAGTTCGCGGTGCCCGCGGCGGCCTTGGCCTGGCTCTCGATCTTCTCGGGGGTCTGCTTGCCGACCCCGTTCGTGCCCTTGTCGGGGTCCTTCTTCTCCCCGCAGCCCGCTCCGGTGACGGCGATGCCCGCGCACAGGGCGCCGATGACGGCGGCCCGGCGCAGCCGTACTGCGGAGGGGTAGGCGGTCACGTCGGGTGCCTCTCGTCGTTGGTCAGCGGGCAGCAGGCAGCGTACCCGCACCCGGAACCGGTCCCGCCGGACCCCCGGCCGGACCGCCCCACCAGGACGCTTGCCCGCGGCAGGGGCTAGCCTGAGGCACGGCACGACTGGTGATCGACGCTCTAGGAGGCGCTCGGATGGGTGCAGGCGCCCCGCGGATCTTCGTCTCGCATCTGTCGGGTGTGCCCGTCTTCGACCCCAACGGCGACCAGGTCGGCCGCGTCCGCGACCTCGTCGCGATGCTGCGCGTCGGCGGGCGCCCGCCGCGACTGCTGGGCCTGGTGGTCGAGGTGGTCAGCCGGCGCCGGATCTTCCTGCCGATGACCCGGGTCACGGGCGTGGAGTCCGGTCAGGTCATCACCACCGGCGTGGTCAACATGCGGCGCTTCGAGCAGCGGCCGACCGAGCGGCTGATCATCGGCGAGCTGCTGGACCGCCGGGTGACGCTGGTGGCCAGCGCCGAGGAGGTCACCGTCCTGGACGTGGCCATCCAGCAGCTGCCGGCCCGCCGCGACTGGGAGATCGACCGGATCTTCGTCCGCAAGGGCAAGGGGGGCGCGCTGCGCCGCCGGGGCGAGACGCTGACCGTGGAGTGGTCGGCGGTGACCGGCTTCTCGCTGGAGGAGGAGGGGCAGGGCGCGGAGAACCTGGTCGCCACCTTCGAGCAGATGCGCCCGGCCGACGTGGCGAACGTGCTGCACCACCTGACGCCGAAGCGGCGCGCGGAGGTGGCCAACGCCCTCGACGACGACCGGCTCGCGGACGTCCTGGAGGAGCTGCCCGAGGACGAGCAGGTGGAGATCCTCGGCAAGCTGAAGGAGGAGCGCGCCGCCGACGTCCTGGAGGCGATGGACCCGGACGACGCGGCCGACCTGCTCTCCGAGCTGCCCGAGGACGACAAGGAGCGGCTGCTGACGCTGATGCAGCCGGACGACGCCGCCGACGTGCGCCGTCTGCTGTCGTACGAGGAGAACACCGCGGGCGGTCTGATGACCACCGAGCCGATCGTGCTGCGGCCCGACGCGACGGTCGCCGACGCGCTGGCCCGCGTACGGCAGTCGGACCTGTCGCCGGCGCTCGCGGCGCAGGTGTACGTGTGCCGGCCGCCGGACGAGACGCCGACGGGCAAGTACCTGGGGACGGTGCACTTCCAGCGGCTGCTGCGCGACCCCCCGTTCACGCTGGTCAGCTCGATCGTGGACACGGACCTGCCGCCGCTGCCCCCGGACGCCTCGCTGCCGGTGGTGACGAGCTACCTGGCCGCGTACAACATGGTCGCGGCGCCCGTCGTCGACGAGAGCGGTTCGCTGCTGGGCGCGGTGACGGTCGACGACGTGCTGGACCACCTGCTGCCCGACGACTGGCGGGAGACGGACTTCCATTCCGAGGAGGCCGTACGTGGCCACTGAACGCGGACGCGGTGACGGGGCGCGCGAGCGCCGCCGGGAGCGGCGCGAGCAGGCACGCGAGGGGCTCTCGGAGCGGCTGGAGGAGGCGGCGCGGCTGCGCGGCGAGCGGTCGGCGGAACGTTCCTCCGAGCGGGGGCGCACCGCCGTGCCCTCGGGTGCGAGCGCGCTGACGCGTTCGCGGGTGCGGCTGGACCAGCCGCGTCACAACCGGCGCAAGCTGCTGCCCGAGTACGACCCGGAGGCCTTCGGGCGGCTGTCGGAGCGGGTCGCGCGCTTCCTGGGCACGGGCCGGTTCATCGTCTGGATGACCCTGGTCATCGTGGTGTGGGTGCTGTGGAACATCTTCGCCCCGGACCATCTGCGCTTCGACCAGTACCCCTTCATCTTCCTGACGCTGATGCTGTCCCTCCAGGCCTCGTACGCGGCGCCGCTGATCCTGCTCGCGCAGAACCGGCAGGACGACCGGGACCGGGTCACCCACGAGCAGGACCGCAAGCAGAACGAGCGGTCGATCGCGGACACCGAGTACCTGACCCGGGAGATCGCGGCGCTGCGGATGGGTCTGGGCGAGGTCGCCACGCGCGACTGGATCCGCTCGGAGTTCCAGGACCTGATCAAGGAGATGGACGAGCGGCGGCTGTTTCCCGGTGAAAGTGACGAAGGCGACCGCTGATCGGCTTACCTGAGCCCTGCTACCGAGCCGTACCATCGGGGCATGGCTACCGAGACACCCTCCGCCGCCGTGCCGGAGCAGGACGCGATCCTGGACGCGCTGGCGACGGTCAACGACCCCGAGATCCACCGGCCGATCACCGAACTCGGCATGGTCAAATCGGTGGAGATCGGCGACGGCGGCGCGGTCGCCGTCACGGTCTACCTGACGGTGTCGGGCTGCCCCATGCGCGAGACCATCACCAAGAACGTCACCGACGCCGTCGCGAAGGTCGCGGGGGTCACCTCCGTGTCCGTCACCCTGGACGTGATGGGCGACGAGCAGCGCAAGGAGCTCGCGGCCACCCTGCGCGGCGGCACCGCCGAGCGCGAGGTGCCCTTCGCCAAGCCGGGCTCGCTGACCCGCGTCTACGCGGTCGCCTCCGGCAAGGGCGGCGTGGGCAAGTCCTCCGTCACGGTGAACCTGGCGGCCGCGATGGCGGCCGACGGCCTGAAGGTCGGCGTGGTCGACGCGGACATCTACGGCCACAGCGTGCCGCGGATGCTCGGTGTGGAGGGCAAGCCCACCCAGGTCGAGAACATGATCATGCCGCCGTCGGCGAACGGCGTGAAGGTCATCTCCATCGGCATGTTCACCCCGGGCAACGCCCCGGTGGTGTGGCGCGGCCCGATGCTGCACCGGGCGCTCCAGCAGTTCCTGGCCGACGTGTTCTGGGGCGACCTGGACGTGCTGCTGCTGGACCTCCCGCCGGGTACGGGCGACATCGCCATCTCGGTGGCGCAGCTGGTCCCGAACGCGGAGATCCTGGTCGTCACCACCCCGCAGCAGGCGGCGGCCGAGGTCGCGGAGCGGGCCGGCTCGATCGCCGTCCAGACGCACCAGAAGATCGTGGGCGTCGTCGAGAACATGTCGGGCCTGCCCTGCCCGCACTGCGACGAGATGGTGGACGTCTTCGGCACCGGCGGCGGCCAGATGGTCGCGGACGGCCTGACGAAGACCACCGGCGCGACGGTGCCGGTGCTCGGCCAGATCCCGATCGACGTGCGGCTGCGCGAGGGCGGGGACAACGGCAAGCCGGTCGTCCTGGCGGACCCGGACTCGCCGGCGGGTACGGCGCTGCGGACGATCGCGGGCAAGCTGGGCGGGCGCGCCCGCGGCCTCTCGGGCATGTCCCTGGGGATCACGCCGCGCAACAAGTTCTAGGGGTACGGGCGAAGGGGCACCACCGGACGGTGGTGCCCCTTCGCGCTGCGCGGACCCCGCGGGTCTACTCGTACGCCCCCAGGTCGGGGATGGCGGAGAAGCCCAGTCCGTACGCGCTCATCCCCCGCCCGTACGCCCCCAGGTGCACCCCGCTCCCGGTGGACCCGGCCAGCACCCAGCCGAACTCGGACTCCCGGTAGTGGAACGTCGTGGGTTCCCCGTCGACCGGGAGGGACAGGGTCGACCAGTCCTCGCCCGCGAGGTCGTCGGCCAGTTCCCACGCGGCTTCCGTCTGCTGGTCCAGCCAGTCGTCGCGCAGGGTGTGGTCCATCTGCGGCGGCCAGCTGTACGCCAGCAGCCCGGAGCCGGCCAGCCAGGCGGCCGAGGAGACCGAGGTGGCCTCCAGGACCCCGGTGCCGTCCCCGCTGCGGCGCAGGGGGTTGCTGGCGACGGTGACCACCACCGCGAACCGCTCCTTCTCGCCGGTGGCGATCTCGCCGCGGACGGAGGGCTCGTCGCCGTGCCCGGTCGAGCCGTGCTCGACGGTGCCGTCGGCGCCCGTGCCGACCTGCATGAGCCAGCGGGGGCCGGTGAAGGCCCCGTCCAGCCCGTACCAGGGGAACTCGGCCTTCAGGTAGCCCTCGGCGGCGCGGCGGGCCGCCGGGACGGGCGCGGTGGCGTCGGCGCTCCGGCCGCCGGCGGCGGCCGGGGCGGGGTGCGCCGCCGGCTCGGCCGGGCCGGGCTGCGGGGCCGTGGCGTCGGGGGCTTCGGCGGGCTGTGCGCCCACGCGGCTACTGCTCGTGCTCGTCGTCTCCATGGGCGGCCTCTCGTTCCGTGGGATCCGGAACGGCCCGCCCCCCTCGGGCGTCCTGGGTCCGGACAGATGGAGGATAGCCATCCGGTCCGGGATCGACGGGCAGGCTGCGGCTCAGGTGGCGTCGGCGTCGAAGGGCGTACGCGGCTCCTGGGCCGGTGCGGCGGGCTTCTTCAGCAGATCGGGACCGGTGCCGGCGGCGGGCGTGGCGGACTCCGGGGCGGCGGCGGGCGCCTGCCCGTTCTCACGGCTGTTGACCGCGTCGGTGACCTCGTTCAGCTCCTTGCGGAGGTCGAAGCTGCTGCGCAGCTCCTGGAGGTCCTCGTTCTCGGTGAGCTGCTTGCGGATGAAGGTCTTCGGGTTCAGGTCCTCGAACTCGAAGTCCTTGAAGTCGGGTCCCAGCTCGGAGCGGATGTCCTGCTTGGCGCTGTCCGAGAACTCGCGGATCTTGCGGATGAAGCCAGAGACGTCCTGGATCACCTTCGGGAGCTTGTCGGGCCCGAAGATGAGGATGGCGAGCACCACGATGGTGACCAGCTCGAGTGCGCCTATGTCGTTGAACACCTTGCCGCTCCTCGGCTCTTTCCACGTCCGGCCCGGTCAACGGTACCCGGCGTTCCCGTCCCGGCCCTACGCCGGTGCGGGCCCTTCGGCGGATTCACCCGGCCGTCGTGCCGTGTTCGCACGGCGGACGGCCGGTTTCAGGAGCCGCTGGCGGAGCCGAGGACGATGTCCAGGGTCTGCTCCCGGCCGTCGCGGAGCACGGTCAGGGCGAGGCGGTCGCCGGGCCGGTGGGCCCGGATCTTGATGATCAGCTCGTCGCCGCCGTGGACGCGGACCCCGTCCACCTTGGTGATCACGTCGCCGGGACGGATCCCGGCGCGGGCGCCGGGGCCGGCCGCGACCACGGCGGGCTTGCCGTCCTCGCCCTTGGTGTCGACCCGCGCTCCGTCGCCGGTGTACTGCATGTCCAAGGTGACGCCGATGACCGGGTGGGTGGCGTGGCCGGTGCGGATGAGCTCCTCCGCGACGCGCTTGCCCTGGTTCACGGGGATGGCGAAGCCGAGGCCGATGCTGCCGCTCTGGCGGGTGCGGTCGCCTTCGTCGTCGCCCTTGTCGGCGCCCCGGATCGCGCTGTTGATGCCGATGACGCGGGCGCGGGCGTCGAGGAGCGGGCCGCCGGAGTTGCCGGGGTTGATGGGGGCGTCGGTCTGGAGGGCGTCGACGTAGCTGATGTCGCTGCCGCCCGCCTTGTCGCCGCCCGCCGTGATGGGGCGGCCGGTGGCGCTGATGATGCCGGCGGTGACGGTGTTGGAGAGGTCGAAGGGGGCTCCGATGGCCACGACGGGGTCGCCGACGCGGACGTTCTCGGAGTTCCCGAGGGACAGCGGGCGCAGGCCCCGGACGCCGGTGACCTTCACGACGGCCAGGTCGTAGCCGCTGTCGCGGCCGACCAGCTCGGCGGTGACGCTGTCGCCCGTGCTGAAGGTGACGGTTATGTCCTTGGCGTCGGCGACGACGTGGTTGTTCGTCAGGATGTGTCCTTGTTCGTCCAGGACGAATCCGGTGCCGGTGCCGCTGCCGGCGCCGCCGCTGACGTGCAGGGTGACCACTCCGGGCAGGGCGGTGGCGGCGATGCCGGCCACGCTGTCGGGGGCCCGGCCCTTGTCCTCCACGGCGGCCTGCGGGAGCTCCAGGCGGGTGCTGGTGCGGCGCTCGGCGAGGACGCCCGCCCAGCCGCCGACGCCGCCCGCGAGGAGGGCGATCGCCAGCCCGAACACCGCCATCCGCCACGCCGAGGGCCCACCGCGGCGCGGGGCGCCCGCGGAGTCGTCCAGCTGGAGCGGAGCGGCACCCCAGGGGTCGTAACGCGGCCCGTCGCCGGCCCCCGCGGAGTCGTCCGGCCCCGCCTCGCCGACGGACGCGGGCTCGGGGGCAGACGCGGGCTCGGGGGCGGACGCGGGCTCGGGGGCGGACGCGGGCTCGGGGGCAGACTCGGGCTCGGGGGCAGACTCGGGCTCCGGCGCGGGGAACGGGTCCGCAGTGGTGGGGGGCGTGTCGGACGGGCGGCTCCACCAGGACGGTGCCGGGCCGCTCTTCTGACTGTCGGACATGCGCACTCCCCCGCGGGCCTGACGCACCGCGGGGCGGCGCGTGTGCCGCAGATTCAACCAGGTACCGGCCCCCGGCGCTGGCGCGGGGGCCGGGCCGGTCAGCGGGCGAGGGAGGCCGGCTGGGCCGAGACCGGCGGCGAGGAGGCCGCCGTCGGCAGGGGCGCGGACGGGCTGAGGCTGTGGACCCCGTCGGGGATCGGCAGCCGGTCGCGGACGGCGGCGTCGGTCAGCGGTACCGCCGGACCGGGCCGGGAGGCGGGCGCCTCGCCCCGGGCGTTCGGCTCGATCGCGTCCAGCGGCAGCGTGCCGCCCAGGGCGATCGCGGCGAGCGAGACCGCCCCGGCCGCCACGAAGGCGAGCCGGCGTCTGGGACGCCCCGTCTCATGGATGCGGAAGCCCTCGCGCGGGGCGGCGGGCACGGCGTACCCGAAGGTGGCGAAGGGGTCGGCGCCGGGAGCGGCGGGGGTGCGGGCCGCACCGGGGCCGCGCGGGCCGGCCGGCGGTCCGGCGGGGCCCTCGGGGCCCGCGCCCGGCAGGCCCTGCAGCCGGGCCAGCAGGCCGGCGGACAGCGGCGGCGGGGCGCTCTCCACGAAGAGGGTCTTCAGTCTGCGCTGCGCGTCGGCCTCGGCCTTGCAGCGGGCACAGGTGGCCAGATGCGCGAGCACCCGCTCGCGGGCGTCGTGCTCCAGCTCCCCGTCCACCAGGGCCGCGAGGCGGTCGCCCAGGTGCTGTTCGGCGGGGGACGGACTGACTCCGCTCACTCGGTTCCGCCCTCTCCCCCGGCGCCCGGGACGCCCACCGCCACACCCGCCAGGGCGCGCTGCTCCGCGCGGGCCTCGGGCGAGCGGTGCTTGAGCGCCTTGCGCAGGTGCGAACGGCCGCGGTGGATGCGGCTGCGGACGGTTCCGAGCTTCACGCCGAGGGTGGCGGCGATCTCCTCGTAGGACAGGCCCTCGATGTCGCAGAGCACCACGGCGGCGCGGAACTCGGGCGCGAGGGTGTCCAGCGCCTGCTGCACGTCGGCGTCGAAGTGGGTGTCGTGGAGCACCTGCTGGGGGGAGGGCTCACGGCTCGGCAGCCGCTCGGCGGCGTCGTCCGCGAGCGCGTCGAAGCGGATCCGCTGCTTGCGGCGGACCATGTCCAGGAACAGGTTGGTGGTGATGCGGTGCAGCCAGCCCTCGAAGGTGCCGGGCGTGTACGTGGACAGCGAGCGGAAGACGCGGACGAAGACCTCCTGCGTCAGGTCCTCGGCGTCGTGCTGGTTGCCCGTCAGTCGGTAGGCGAGGCGGTAGACCCGCGCGCTGTGCGTGCTGACGATCTCCTCCCAGGTGGGAGGGGTCCACGCCTGGGAGCCCGCATCGGCGGCAAAGGTCGCGGTGGTCGCGGTGTGGGCGGTGTGGAAACGGTCAGCGGTGTAGGTCACGGATTTCGGCTCACCCGCCGACCATAGGAGACGTCTCAGTACGCCTCCACGATCCACAGGCGCAGCCGCACCTCCCCTGTCGGCTCTGGTGGTGTCCAGTGGAGCCCCTACCATAACCACCCCTCCCGTCAGCTCCGGATAAGCATTTTTGCAGTAACTTTGCCCGGGACTCGGGTTCCGCGCCGCCGATCTGCCCGACGGCGTCCCCTCTATCCCGCCTCTCACCCTCCCAACGCCCGGTCCCATCTGCGGGTTCCCGACGTCAGCGGATACAGTCACCGTTGCGCCAACTATGGGGACAGGAGAGGGTCATTAGCGGCAACCGGCAGACGAGCTGGGCGTTCGCCGACGCGTTTGTCGCCGAGGACGACGCCCTGCGATGGGCCCGCGACCGGTCCAGGGAGGCGGGCCTGCGCTCCGTCTCCCCCGGCACCGGGGCCGCGCTGCGTCTGCTCGCCGCCACCGCGGACGCCAAGGCGGTCGCCGAGATCGGCACCGGGACCGGGGTCTCCGGCATCCACCTGCTGCACGGGATGCGCCCGGACGGGGTGCTGACCACGGTCGATCCCGAGGCCGACCGGCAGGCCTTCGCCCGGCAGGCGTTCCGCGCGGCCGGCTTCGCGGGGAACCGGGCCCGGTTCATCCCGGGCCGGGCCCTGGACGTGCTGCCGCGGCTCGCCGACGGCGGGTACGACCTCGTGTTCTGCGACGGGGACCCGACCGAGTCGCTGGACTACCTCGCGGAATCGTTGCGCCTGCTGCGTCCCGGGGGGCTGGTGTGCTTCGAGGGGGTCTTCTCGGACGGGCGTACGGTCGACTCCGCGGCGCAGCCGGTGGAGGTGCTGCGGGTGCGGGAGCTGCTGCGCAGCGTGCGGGAGAGCCCGGCGCTGGAGTCGGCGCTGCTCCCCGTGGGGGACGGGCTGCTCTGCGCCGTCCGGCGGTAGGGAGCGCCGGCGGCGGGCCGCGCGGCCGGGGGAGAAGCAACACCGCCCCCGCCGCTGGAGCGGCGGGGGCGGTGCGGAGACTTCAATGGTCGAGGGTCAGCCGACGACCTTCTTCAGGGCGTCACCCAGGGCGTCCGCCTCGTCCGGCGTCAGCTCGACGACAAGCCGACCGCCGCCTTCGAGCGGTACGCGCATGACGATGCCTCGCCCCTCCTTGGTGACCTCGAGCGGGCCGTCGCCCGTCCGCGGCTTCATGGCCGCCATGCTCGTTCCCCTTCCTGAAACCAGCTCATCGTCAGCCGACGGCCCCGTTCAGGCGCCTAGTACCCGGCATCGAACACATTGCTTCCCAGCCATTATCCCGCATGTCAGGACCCGATGACCAACATCGGCGGGGAACGCTTGGGCAACGCGCTCGGCCAAAACCACTCATTTCGGGGATCCGCCTGCGATACTTCGCCGCCGCTCCCGGGGAAGCGCCTCCCCTTCGTTTGACGCACATCACATGCCCGGCGGTCGTCCGGTCCGCCATGCTGACCCTTGGACCGGCCGGTACCGGCCGGTAGCCACACCCGCGACGAAGGGGGACCCCCGCCATGGCCGACAGCGTGCTCTACGAAGTGACCGACGGACTCGCGAAGGTCACGATCAATCGGCCCGACGCGATGAACGCCATGAACACGGAGGCCAAGGTCGCCCTGCGGGACGCGGTCCGGGCGGCGGCCGACGACCCGGCCGTACGGGCGGTCCTGCTGACGGCCTCCGGCACCCGGGCGTTCTGCGTGGGGCAGGACCTCAAGGAGCACATCGGGAACCTGGCGGCGGACCGCGAGAGCGGCTCGAAGCTCACGATGAGCACCGTCTCCGAGCACTACAACCCGATCGTGCGGGCCCTCACGGAGATGCCCAAGCCCGTGGTGGCCGGGGTGAACGGCGTCGCGGCCGGGGCGGGCTTCGGTTTCGCGCTGGCGGCGGACTTCCGCGTGGTCGCCGACACCGCGTCCTTCAACACCTCGTTCGCCGGTGTGGCGCTGACCGCCGACTCCGGGGTCTCCTGGACCCTCCCCCGCCTGATCGGCGCCTCCCGGGCCTCCGACCTGCTGCTGTTCCCCCGCTCCGTCAAGGCGCAGGAGGCGTACGAGCTGGGGATCGCGAACCGTCTGGTGCCGGCGGACTCCCTGCACGAGGAGGCCGAGGCGGTGGCCCGGACCCTCGCCGCGGGCCCCACGGTGGCCTACGCCGCCCTGAAGGAGTCCCTGGCCTACGGGGCCTCCCACTCGCTCTCGGACGCCCTGGAGCGCGAGGACGTCCTCCAGACCCGCGCGGGTGCCTCGGAGGACCACTCCATCGCCGTCCAGGCCTTCCTCGCCAAGCAGCCCCCGGAGTACCTGGGCCGCTGAAGGTTCACCGAAGGTTCACGCCCCGCGGGAGACGCAGCCCGCGAGGTGGTCGTCGACCAGGCCGCACGCCTGCATCAGGGCGTAGGCCGTGGTCGGCCCGACGAAGCGGATGCCCGCCTTCTTGAGGGCCTTGGCCAGGGCCGTGGACTCCGGGGTGACCGCCGGCACGTCGCCGGTGGTCCTCGGGGCCCGGCCCTTCCGCTTCGGGGCGTGGGACCAGATCAGCGCGTCCAGCTCCCCGGGCTCCCATCCGGCGAGGACCTTCGCGTTGGCCAGGGTGGCCTCGATCTTGGCCCGGTTGCGGATGATGCCCTCGTCCAGGAGGAGCCGCTCGGCGTCGGCGGGGCCGAACTCCGCGACGGCCGCGATGCTGAAGCCGCTGAAGGCCTCGCGGAAGCCCTCGCGCCTGCGCAGGATCGTCAGCCAGGACAGTCCCGACTGGAAGGCCTCCAGGCACAGCCGCTCGTACAGGGCGTCGTCCCCGTGGACCGGCTTGCCCCATTCGGTGTCGTGGTAGGTGACGTAGTCCTCGGTCGCCAGCCCCCAGGGGCAGCGCGGGGCGCCGTCCGGGCCGGCCAGCAGCCCGCCGCCGCTCACCGCTCGTCCTTGGTGAGGTCGACGGCCGGGCCGGCGGGCGCCGGGGCCGCCGCCGGGGCCTGCGCGGCGGTCCGGTCGGCCGGGGTGCGCGCCGCCGTCAGCTCCGCGATCCGGGCGTCCCGCTCGGCGAGCTCGGCGGAGAGCCGGTCCAGCACGTCGTCCACCTCGGCCATCCGGTAGCCGCGCGGCGCGATGGGCAGCCGCAGCGCGTCGATGTCCTCCCGTACGACCGGACGGGTCTCGGGCAGGGCGTCGGCCACCCGGTCGGGCTCGGCCTCGGGCAGGACGGCCTCCGCGCCTCCGCCGATCACCGCGAGGGTGACCGCGGCCACGACCACGACCAGCGCGATCAGCAAGAACCAGAACACGATCAACTCCCCTGAGAGACTCCGGCCACCAGGTTAAGGTCGCACACGTGGCGCGAGGGTCGCCGAAGGAGGAAAGAGCGGGATGCTGCGACTGGGCAGGCGCGAGTTCGACACCCACGAGCCGGTGATCATGGCCATCGTGAACCGGACCCCTGACTCCTTCTACGACCAGGGCGCCACCTTCCTCGACCGGCCCGCCCTGGACCGGGTGGAGCGGGCCGTGGCCGAGGGCGCGGCGATCATCGACATCGGCGGGGTCAAGGCGGGCCCGGGCGAGCACGTGGACGCGGCGGAGGAGGCCCGGCGCACGGTCGGCTTCGTGGCGGAGGTGCGCCGCCGCCACCCGGACGTGGTGATCAGCGTGGACACCTGGCGGCACGAGGTCGGCGAGGCCGTCTGCGAGGCGGGGGCGGACCTGCTGAACGACGCCTGGGGCGGGGTGGACCCCAAGCTGGCGGAGGTCGCGGCGCGCTACGGCGCGGGCATCGTCTGCACCCACGCGGGCGGGGTCGAGCCGCGCACCCGGCCGCACCGGACCTCGTACGAGGACGTGATGGAGGACATCCTGCGCGTCACGGTCGGGCTCGCGGAGCGGGCCGAGGCCCTGGGCGTGCCCCGGGAGTCGATCATGATCGATCCGGGCCACGACTTCGGGAAGAACACCCGGCACTCACTGGAAGCCACCCGCCGCCTGGCGGAGATGACCGAAACCGGTTGGCCGGTACTGGTGTCCCTGTCCAACAAGGACTTCGTGGGCGAGACCCTCGACAAGCCGGTCAAGGAGCGGCTGCTGGGCACCCTGGCGACCACGGCCGTCTCGGCCTGGCTCGGCGCCCAGGTCTACCGGGTCCACGAGGTCGCGGAGACCAGGCAGGTCCTGGACATGGTCCGCTCGATCCAGGGGCTCCGGCCGCCGGCCGTCGCCCGGCGCGGGCTGGCCTGAGCCACCCCGCGCCCTGGGGCGCCCGTCCCTACTTGCCGACTTCCTTCGTCACGAGGGCGATCGCCTCGTCCACGTCGTCGGTGAGGTGGAAGAGGTAGAGGTCCTTCTCGGAGGCCTTGCCCTGCGCGATGACCGTGTTGCGCAGCCAGTCGACGAGGCCGCCCCAGTACTCGGTGCCGAAGAGCACGATCGGGAACCGGGTGATCTTCTGCGTCTGCACCAGGGTCAGCGCCTCGAACATCTCGTCCAGGGTGCCGAACCCGCCGGGCAGCACCACGAACCCCTGGCTGTACTTCACGAACATCGTCTTGCGGACGAAGAAGTACCGGAAGTTCAGCCCGAGGTCGACGTGCTGGTTGAGCCCCTGTTCGAAGGGGAGCTCGATGCCGAGGCCGACCGAGATGCCGTTCGCGTCGCGGGCGCCCTTGTTGGCCGCCTCCATCGCGCCCGGGCCGCCGCCGGTGATGACGGCGAAGCCGGCCTCGACGAGCGCGCTGCCGATCCGCACGCCCGCCTCGTACTCCGGCGAGCCGACGGCGGTGCGCGCCGAGCCGAACACGCTGATCGCGGGCGGCAGCTCGGCGAGCGTGCCGAAGCCCTCGATGAACTCCGACTGGATGCGCAGGACCCGCCAGGGATCGGTGTGCACCCACTCGGAGGGGCCGGCCGAGTCCAGCAGCCGCTGGTCCGTCGTGCTGCCCGCCTGCACCTGACCCCGTCTGCGCAGCACCGGTCCGAGCTGCTGCTCCTCGGGGCGCCGGGGCCCGTTGCCTTCGGAGTTGCCCATGATGTGCTCCCTCCTGCTGATCGTTGGATCAGGTTAGGCGCACAAAAGTGACGGGAGGGGGAATTTACGAGGTCAGCCAGGCGCGGAGTCGCTCCTCGCAGTGGAGGATCGCCTTGGTCTCGACCCGCTCGTCGACCTTGTGCGCGAGCAGCGCGTCGCCCGGACCGTAGTTGACGGCGGGGACGCCGAGGGCGCTGAAGCGGGAGACGTCCGTCCAGCCGAACTTGGGCATGGCCTGGCCGCCGACGGCCTCCATGAACGCGGCGGCCGCCGGGTGGGACAGGCCGGGGAGGGCGCCGGGCGAGGAGTCGTCGACCGTGACGGCGTCGACGCCGCAGTCGGCGAAGACCTCCTTCACGTGGGCGAGCGCGTCGGCCTCGCTGCGGTCGGGGGCGTAGCGGAAGTTGACCGTGACCGTGCAGGCGTCGGGGATGACGTTGTTGGCGACGCCGCCCTCGATGCGGACGGCGTTGAGGCCCTCGTGGAACTCCAGGCCGTCGATGACGGGCCGGCGGGGCTCGTAGGCGGCCAGCTTCGCCAGGATGGGGCTCGCGGCGTGGATGGCGTTGGACCCCATCCAGCTGCGGGCCGAGTGGGCGCGCTCGCCGCGGGTGTGCAGCAGGACGCGCAGGGTGCCCTGGCAGCCGCCCTCGACCTCGGCGTTGGAGGGCTCCAGCAGGACGGCGAAGTCCCCGGCCAGCCAGTCGGGGTGGGCGGCGGCGACCTTGCCGAGGCCGTTGAGGTCGGCGGCGACCTCCTCCTGGTCGTAGAAGACGAAGGTGAGGTCGCGGTTGGGCTCGGGCACGGTCGCGGCGATCCGCAGCTGTACGGCGATCCCGGACTTCATGTCCGTCGTGCCGCAGCCCCACAGGACGTCGTTCTCGTCCAGCCGGGACGGCACGTTCCCGGCGATCGGCACGGTGTCGAGGTGCCCGGCGAGCACGACGCGCTCGGCGCGGCCGAGGTCGGTGCGGGCGACGACGTTGTTGCCGTAGCGGTCGACGGTGAGGTGCGGGAGGCCCCGCAGGGCGTCCTCCACGAGGTCGGCGAGCACCTTCTCGTCGCCGCTCTCGGAGGGAATGTCGACGAGGCGGGCGGTCAGCCCGGCGGCGTCGAGGGTGAGGTCGAGCTCGGATTCGGACATGAAGCGACCCTAACGCCCCGGGATGGGCGGGTACCGGGAGCGTCCGGTCGGTGGACGCGTTATCGGCCTCAAGTACGGTGGGCCGCGTGTCCGAGACCGATCGTCCCCGTCCCCGCCGCCGCGGGCCGCTCCGCGCGGCCGTGGGCCTGGCCGTCCTGCTCGCGGTGATCGGATACGTGGCGGTGCACCACTACTCGGACGGCGGAGTCGGCGCCCCGCACTGCACGGTGACGGCGAAGGGCTCGGACGGCGGCTCCGGCGGGGCCTCCCAGACGTACGAGATGAGCCCCGAGCAGGCGTCGAACGCCGCGACGATAGCGGCCGTCGGGATCTCCAAGGGGCTCCCGGACCGGGCCGTGACGATCGCGCTGGCGACGGCGATGCAGGAGTCGGGGCTGCGCAACCTCGACCACGGGGACCGGGATTCGCTGGGGCTGTTCCAGCAGCGGCCCTCGCAGGGCTGGGGCACCCCGGAGCAGATCATGGACCCGGTGTACTCGGCGGGGATCTTCTACGACCGGCTCGTCGAGGTGAAGGGCTACACCCGGCTGCCGCTGACGGTGGCCGCGCAGCGGGTGCAGCTGAGCGGGTTCCCGCAGGCCTACGCCAAGCACGAGCCGGACGCGACGGTGCTGACGGCCGCCTTCGGCGAGGGCGGCGTCCCGGCCGTGCTGACCTGTACGGGGCCGGCGCCCCTCAAGGGCGACCCGGAGAAGGTGCGGACGGAGCTGGCCCGGGCGTTCGGCAGGGAGGCGCTGTCCGCCGGCCGCCCCGCGGTGCACGCGGGGGCGAAGGCGGGCGCGGGCGCCACGCCGAAGCCCGGGGCGAGCCCCTCGGCGGGGTCCGGCGCCCCGGCGGAGCCGGCCGCCGAGCCGGGCAACGCCCCCGAGGTCTCGGTGGACCTGTGGCTGAAGGAGGGCGGCGGCGCGGCCGAGGCCCGGCGCGGCCGGGCGATGGCGCACTGGGCGGTCGCCCGGTCGAGGGACCTGGGCATCGACCGGGTCGCGTACGAGGGTTCCGCCTGGGTGGCGGGGCAGAACCGGGGCGAGTGGCGCAGCGGGGCGAGTGACGGCGCGAAGGGCGCTTCGGCCGCCGCCGACCCGTACCGGGCGGTCCCCGGCCAGGTCCGGATCTTCGTCGCGGGCAACGCGCGCTGAGCCGCCTGGCCCGGTGCGCGCGGCGGGCGTCCCGCCGGCGGGACGTGATCGTTCGCGCGTGCGGGCCGTCCCCCGGGAGGGGTGGCCGCCCCCTTCCGCGCGCCGGGCGTACCGGCGGGCAGAACCCCTGGTGGGCGCGGTCCGATGGGCTTGTCACGGAAGCCGATTAAACGATGCGTTACTGATCCTTTACCCGGACGGTCCGCAACTCGGCGCACCCCGGGAGCGGTTGTACACGGCGTACGCAGCCGCTACCGCTTAGGAGCATCATGTCCCTCCCCCTGACCCGCCGGATCGCCCGCGCCGCGCTTCTCCTCGCAGCCGGTACCGCTCCCGTGGTCGGTGCGGCCGGCGCGGCCAGCGCCGCGGGCCTGGAGTCCGTGCCGCAGCTGGGCACGCTCGCCGCCCCTGACACCGCCGACGCCTCCGCCGCCACCGGTGCCGCCACCGGCGCGGCCACCGAGGTCGCGGGCACCGCCACCAAGGCCGTCCCGGCCGCCGCCCCCGCCGCGAACGTCGCGGGCGACGCGGGCCACATGCTGGGCGGCCTGCCCGTGGCGGGCCAGCTGCCCGTCGGCCACGACCTGCCGGTCGGGGCGCTGCCGCTGGGCTCCCTGCCGCTGGGCGGCTGAGCCCGCCGCACGCGGAACGCCGAGGGGCCGGGAGCGCGCAGCTCCCGGCCCCTCGGGGCGTTCGGGCCCGTCAGTTCGGGTCCGTCAGCCCAGGCGCTTGACCGCGGCTTCGACCCGCTCGTCGGTGGCGGTGAAGGCGACGCGCACGAAGTTCGCGCCGGCCTCGCCGTAGAAGTCGCCCGGCGCCACCAGGATGCCGAGGGACGCGAGGTGGGCCACGGTGTCCCAGCAGGGCTCGTCGCGGGTCACCCACAGGTAGAGGCTGGCCTCGCTGTGCTCGACCCGGAAGCCGTGCCCCTCCAGGGCGGTGCGCAGCGCCTCGCGGCGGGCGGCGTAGCGGCCACGCTGCTCGGCCACGTGGGCGTCGTCGCCGAGGGCGGCGACGACGGCGGCCTGGACGGGGGCGGGGGTCATCATGCCGCCGTGCTTGCGGATCTCCAGCAGCTCGGCGAGGACGGCCTCGTCGCCGGCGATGAAGGCGGCGCGGTAGCCGGCCAGGTTGGAGCGCTTGGAGAGCGAGTGGACGGCGACGAGGCCCTCGTAGGAGCCGCCGCAGACGTCGTCGTGCAGGACGGAGACCGGCTCGGCCTCCCAGCCCAGTTCCAGGTAGCACTCGTCGCTGAAGACGAGGATCCCGTGCTCGCGCGCCCAGGCGACGATCCGGATCAGCTCCTCCTTACCGAGGACCTTTCCGGTCGGGTTCGACGGGGAGTTGAGCCACAGCAGCTTCAGGCCGGCCGGGTCCAGCTCGGTCGGGTCGTCGTAGACGACGGCCTCCGCGCCGCACAGCCGGGCGCCGACCTCGTACGTCGGGTAGGCGAGGCGGGGGTAGGCCACCTTGTCGCCCGCACCCAGGCCCAGCTGGGTCGGCAGCCAGGCCACGAGCTCCTTGGAGCCGACCACGGGCAGCACGTTGCGGTGTCCGGCGGCGCTCGCGCCGAGACGGCCGCGCAGCCAGCCGGTGATCGCGTCGCGCAGCGCGGGGGTTCCCCACACGGTCGGGTAGCCCGGGGAGTCGGCGGCGCCGATCAGGGCGTCCTGGATGAGCCGCGGCACCGGGTCGACGGGCGTGCCGACGGACAGGTCGACGATGCCGTCCTCGTGGGCCGCCGCCGTCTTCTTGTACGGCTCCAGCTTGTCCCAGGGGAACGTGGGAAGACGGTCGGAAACTGCGGCCACGGTGCTCTGCTCTCTGCTCAGGGGCTGGAGGGGTGCGGGAAAACGGCTCGGTCCCGCGCGGCAGCAGTGCCGTACGGGACCGAGGGGCGCGTCTGCCGTGGGACGGTCAGTGCTCGCCGTTGATGCCGGCGGGCAGCGCGGCGACGAAGGGGTGGTCGCGCTCGATCAGGCCGAGCTTGGAGGCACCACCGGGCGAGCCGAGCTCGTCGAAGAACTCGACGTTCGCCTTGTAGTAGTCCTTCCACTCCTCCGGGGTGTCGTCCTCGTAGAAGATGGCCTCGACGGGGCAGACCGGCTCACACGCGCCGCAGTCGACGCACTCGTCCGGGTGGATGTACAAGGACCGCTGGCCCTCGTAGATGCAGTCGACGGGGCACTCTTCGATGCAGGCCTTGTCCTTGACGTCGACACAAGGCTCCGCGATGACGTAGGTCACGCTCTCGTTCCTCCTCGGTAGGGCTGTCCAATCGCGCGGGAGCGCGGCGTCGTCGATGCCCGCACCTAGTATCTCCGTTCCCGGGCACGATCCGAACAGGAGGGGCGGACAGAGCTGTGGAATTCACTGCCGGAGGACTGCTGGAGATCCGTATTACCCCGGCTGACGTGGGTAAACGAGTCTCTGTACGACGGGTGGAGGGCGGCGGTGGCGGTGCCCCCGTCTTCGCCGACGCCGTAGGGGTTCTCACATCCTGGACCGCGGGTGTGCTGACGATCACACGCAAGGACGGCGTGTCCGTCCACATCCCGGAATCCTCCCTGGTCGCGGGCAAGGTGGTGCCGGCCGCACCGGCCCGCCGCAGGGGTCCCGCGGCCTCCTTCGAGGAGCTGACGAGGGTCACCGCGCGGGCGTGGCCGCCCCTGGAGAGCGAGCCCCTGGGGGAATGGACCCTGCGGGCGGCCGCCGGGTTCACCCGGCGCGCCAACTCGGTGCTGCCGCTCGGCGACCCGGGGATACCCCTGGACGAAGCACTCGCGCGGGTGACGGCCTGGTACGCGCGACGGGACCTGCCGGCCTACGTGCAGGCCGCGACGGGCGCCGCCGGCACCCAGGAGCAGCTCTGCGCGGAGCTGGAGCGGCGCGGCTGGGTCAACGAGGTGTCGGCGGAGGTCCGGACCGGGGGCCTGGCGCCGGTGGCCGACCTGGACGCGGACGTGTCGGGGGTGCTGCTGACGCGCGAGCCGGACGAGGCCTGGCTCGGCCGCTACGGCCGGGTCCGGGACCCCGGGCTGGCGCGGCGCATGCTGGTGGCGGGCCCGTCGGTGTGGTTCGCCTCCCTGGACGGCGGCCGGGCGATCGGGCGGTGCGTGGTCGACGGGCGCTGGGCCGGCTTCGGGGCCGTCGCGGTGGACCCGGAGTTCCGCCGCAAGGGCCTCGCGACGGCGGTGATGGCGGCGCTGTCGCGGCGGGCGCTGGAGGAGGGGGCGTCGGCGGCCTGGCTCCAGGTGGAGACGGACAATCCCGGCGCGCGGGCCCTGTACGACGGCATGGGCTTCGCCACGCACCACTCGTACCACCACTTCCGCGCGGGAGCCGGGGCGTGAGCGCGGCCTCGCGGGAGCTGTTCGCGGCCGAGGCCCGCGCCGAGCGGCCGGACCTGGCGACGCTGTGCCTGCTGCTGGCGGCGGAGGCGGACCCGGAGCTGGACGAACGGGCCATGGACTGGGCGCAGATGGAGCTGGACCGGCTCGCGGGGATGCTCCCGTACGGGCTGCGCGGGGCGAAGGCCTGGGCGGCGGCGGTGACGGAGCTGCTGGGCGGCCGGCTCGGCTTCCACGGCACCCCGAAGGACTACGACCGGCTGGAGTCCTCGCTGCTGCACGAGGTGCTGCGGCGCCGCCGGGGGCTGCCGATCCTGCTGTCGGTGGTCTGGCTGGAGGTGGCCCGGCGGGCGGGGGCGCCGGTATACGGGCTGGGGCTGCCGGGGCACTTCACGGTGGGCTTCGGGGACCCGGAGGAGGGGGTCGTGGTCGATCCCTTCGCGGGCGGCGCCTCGCTGGGCACGGGTCCGGCGGAGCTCGCCCGGGGGCCGCGGACGGCCGCCCGGACCCTGGACATCGTCCTGCGGGTGCTGGGCAACATCCGGGTCTGGGCGTCGGCGCGGCCGGAGCACTCGGCGGTGGCCCTGTGGTCCCTGGACCTGTCCCTGCTGCTGCCCTCGCACCCGGCGGCGCTGCGCTACGAGCGGGCCAAGCTGCTGGTGGAGCGGGGTTCCTTCCGGGAGGGCGCGGCGGAGATGGACGCGTACGCGGTCGTCATGGACGCGGTCGACCCCCCGTCGGCGATCCGCATCCGCGCGGAGGCCGCCTCGGCCCGGGCCCTGCTCAACTGACGGGCGCGGGGTCGGCGGGGGGCGTCGCGCGGGTGAGGAACGCGGCGGCCGCGGGGACGGTCGGGTCGATCCGGTGCGAGAGTTCGTAGGCCTCGCGGGCGCGCCCGAGGTCTCCTCTCTGTTCGTGGATCCATCCGGTGCCGAACGCGGCTCCGGCCACCGTCACGCCGCCCAGCGCGAACACCCGCTCGTAGGCGCGCAGGGCGTCGTCGTGCCGCCCGGCGCGGAGCAGGGCCTCGGCGTGGGCGGTGTGGGCTCCGGGGTCGAACGGGTCCAGGCGCGCCATGGCCGAGGCGGCCTTGAGGGCTTCCTCGAAGCGTTCCGAGCGCCGGGCGAGGCGTGCCTGCGTCCGCAGCAGGCCCATCGACTCCAGTTCCCACGCCAGCCGGTCCGGGGCGGCCGCGTCGCTCGCCGGCCGGGCCGTGAGCAGAGGGAGCGCGGCCCCGTCCGCGTGGTCCAGGGCGGCGGCGCGCCTCCCGCACGCCAGGGACGCCTCGCACAGGGCCCGCGACAGCCGGACCCGCCACACGCCGGACAGGCCGAGCCGGTCCTGTGCGCCGTCCCCGGCCTCCCGGAGCGTGCGTTCGGCCTCGGCGACCAGGTGCGGCAGGGCCCGCGGGCCGACCCGCGAGGACGGCCGGACGGCCGATGCCAGGGCCGGGACCCACAGGACGAGGCGCACCGCCGGCGGTGTCCGGGGATCCGTCACGGTCCTGAGGACCTCGGCCTCGACCTCGGCGGGACGCGGGTGCGCCTCCATGAGGGCCCGTACCAGGGCGGGCAGTGCCTCCGGCGGCAGGTCGGCCGGGAGCGCCGCGGTGCCCGGCCCCGCGCCGGGGTTCATGATCGAGACCGCTGACGCCGGGTAACCGAGCCGGAGCATCAGCGTTCCCGCGGCGCCCCGTTCACGGGGGGTCAGCCGGTCCGGGCGGGCGGTGAACTCCGCCGTGCGCCGCCACAGGGGGCTCGCCAGGTCGTCGGGCAGCAGGTCGAACTCCGAGCCCACGGCGTCCGCCCGGCCCCAGCTCGCGGCGGTGAGCACCCGCAGATGCCGCGGAGCCGGCACCGGGAAAAGCGGAATCCCGTCGACCCGTCCACTTACCAGATACCGGGCGATAACGAATGTCGCCGCGGAATATTTGGGCGAGCAGGAGACCGGCGGCGCCAATCCGACGTGCACGGGGCATACCGCCGGTACATCGGCCTCCAGCAGGGCCTCGATCCGCCGGTTGAGCGCACGGGGGCCACTAGAGGGCTGGTAGAGGGTTGACGGATATGGCATGATCTTCCAGATTGACGGGAGCGCTTTACCACGAACCCGTCAAAGAAGCAGGATCAGTCCCATCCCGGATCTTCATGGTTCACGACGATGGCGACAGAACGGGTTTCAGTACTGCCGGAATTCGCGTCCGCCGGAGCGGAGGCCAATACGGCGGCGATCGCCACGAGCGCGATCGAAAGACTTACGAACAGAGACTTCATAATTTCCCCCTTGTGGCCGCCTTTTGGCGCCTACGGGAGAAACTCTCGCCTGCGGCTCGCCGTCGGACAAGAGCGTGACGGGCTCATGATGTGACATTGCAGGAGGCTGAACGTGAGCGTCCCCGATCCGGAGGACACGGGCTGCTGTTCGGGTGCGTCGTTGTGCGACACGGGAGTCGAGTACTACCTCGGCGCCGTGCGCGCCGGCAACGCCGACCCCGCCGCCATCCCGTCGTGCGTCCTGCGGCTCCAACTCGTCCAGCCGGTCACCGGCTCCGCGCACGCCCTCACCCCGATCCGCCCCTCCTCCGCCCTCGCCCTGCTGGTACGCCCCATCGAGCAGGAGATCAGCGCACGGCAGCAGGCGGCCCAGGACCTGCAGCACGCGCTGGAACCCATCGAGGCCCTGTACAACGCCCATCAGCGCCCGGTCTCCGACCTCACCGTGCTCGAGGGCCTCGCCACGATCAACGCGGCCATCGACCACGCCACGGTGAACTGCTCGAAGGAGCTGCTCACCGCCCAGCCCGGCGGGGGCCGGTCCTCGTCCGTACTGACCGAGGCCCTCCGGCGCAGCAGGGAACTGCTGGACCGCGGCGTCCACGTGCGCACCATGTACCAGCACACGGTGCGCTACAACCCGGCCACCATGGCCTACGTCCGCGAGATCACGGCCTACAGCGGCGCGGCGGAGGTGCGGACCCTCGACGAGCTCTTCGAGCGCCTCATCATCTTCGACCGGTCCGTCGCCTACCTCCCCGCCCGGGGAGACCGGCGCAACGCGGTGGAGATACGCCAGCCCGCCCTCGTCGCGTTCCTCGTGGACATCTACGAGCGCGCCTGGGACCGCGCCACCCCCCTCGTCGCGGCGGCCTCGGCCAGGGAGAACCCCAGCGTCATCCCCGGGGTCCGCCGCTCCATCGCGCAGCTCCTCGTCGCCGGGTACGTGGACGAGGCGATCGCCCGGCGCCTGGGGATGAGCGTGCGCACCTGCCGGGCGCACATCGCCAAGATCGCGGAACAGCTGGGCAGTACGAACCGGGCGCAGCTCGGCTACCTGCTCGGCGCCTCCGGCTACCTCGACGAACCCGACGTCACAGCTCCAGAGTGACGTCGTAGGCGCCGAGCCACCTGTTCAGCCAGACGGCCAGCTCCAGGCTGCCCCGGTCGTAGGCCCGGCTGACGGAGCCCTGGGGGCGGGCGAGGAGCGCCGTCGCGCGTTCCACGTCCAGCAGCGCCCGGACGGGCGCGTTCCGGTCGCGCAGGACCTCCGCGAGTTCCGCCCGCAGCCCGGCCTCGTAGGCGGGGTCCTGCGTCGTGGGGTAGGGGGTCTTGACGCGCTGGAGCACGGACTGCGGAAGCAGGTCCGCCGTGGCGGCGCGCAGCAGGCTCTTCTCCCGCCCGTCGAACGTCTTCATCGCCCAGGGCGTGTTGAAGACGTACTCGACCAGCCGGTGGTCGCAGAAGGGCACCCGGACCTCCAGGCCCACCGCCATGCTCATGCGGTCCTTGCGGTCAAGCAGCGTCCGGACGAAGCGGGTCAGGTTGAGGTGGCTCATCTGCCGCATCCGGCGTTCCGCCGGGTCCTCGCCCGGCAGGACGGGCACCTCCGCGATGGCCTCGGCGTAGCGGGCGCGGCGGTGGCCGGCGAGGTCGAGCTTCTCCACCAGCCCCCGGTCGAGCAGGCGCAGGCCGCCGAAGTAGCGGGCCGAGCCCGAGGTCAGCCAGGGGAAGGTGTCGGCTTCCACGGCCCCCGGGTTGTGGAACCACTGGTAGCCGCCGAACAGTTCGTCGGCCGCCTCTCCCGACAGCGCCACCGTGGTGTGCCGGCGCACCGCCTTGAAGAGCAGGTACAGCGAGGGCCACATGTCGCCCCAGTAGGCCGGGGGCAGATCGGTGGCCCGCAGGACCGCGGCCCGGACGGCGGGGTCGAGCAGTTCTCCGCTGTCGAGGAGCACTTCGGTGTGGTCGGCCCCCACGTGCCGTGCCACCTCGCGGGCGTAGGGCGCGTCGGCCGCGCCGCGCACGGCGTCGGGGCGGAAGTCGCCGGCGCCGGAGAAGTCGACGGAGAACGAGCGCAGCGGGGACGGGTCCAGGTGGCGGGCGGCCAGGGCGGCCACGGCCGAGGAGTCGAGTCCGCCCGACAGCAGGCTGGACAGCGGGACGTCCGACACCAGCTGGCGCGCGACCGTGTCCTCCAGCAGGTCGCGGACGGTGCCCACGGTGGTGTCCAGGTCGTCCGTGTGCTCACGGGCCTCCAGCGCCCAGTAGCGGTGCTTGGTCAGGCCGCCGCGGCGGATGCGGATGTAGTGCCCGGGGCGGACCTCGTACATGCCGGAGTAGACGGCGGCCTCCGGGGACCTCACCATGTCGAGGACCTCGCGCAGGCCGTCGGCGTCGACCCGGGCCGAAACGGACGGGTGGGCGAGCACGGCCTTGGGCTCGGAGCCGAACAGCACGCCGTCGCGGGTCGGGTAGTAGTACAGCGGCTTGACGCCCATCCGGTCGCGGACGAGGGTCAGCTCCTGTGTCCGGCCGTCCCAGACGGCCAGCGCGAACATGCCGTTGAGCCGCTCGGCGAAGCCGTGTCCCCACTGGAGGTAGGCGCGCAGCACCACCTCGGTGTCGCTGCGGGTACGGAAGACGTGCCCGTGGGAGACGAGCTCCGTCCGCAGTTCCGGGAAGTTGTAGACCTCGCCGCAGAACGTGAGCGCGACCCGGTCCTCGTCGCGGGCCTCCCCCACCATCGGCTGGCGGCCGCCTTCGACGTCGATGACGGCGAGCCGGCGGTGGCCGAGCGCGACGTGACGCGACGTCCAGATCCCCTCGGCGTCCGGGCCCCGGCAGACCAGGATCCGGGTCATGGCGGTGATCTCCGCCTCGTCCTGGCGGACCTCCCGGTCGAAGGCCACCCATCCCGCTATTCCGCACATCGGTCAGTCCTCCTTCACCGAGCTGCCCGGGCGGGGAGCGCGTTGATCTCCCGCAGCAGACCGCCCGGAGTCCGGGCCTGCCACAAGGTGTCGTACGTGAGTTCGATGCCGTGGTCGAGCTCGAGGCGGATCAGGGTGTTGTAGAGGGTGAGGGAGTCGAAGCCCAGGGCTTCGAAGGTCTCGTCGGAGATGTCCCCGGCGAGGTCGAGGGTCTCCCAGTCGTCGTGGTCGGCGCACTCGCGGAGGATGCGTGCGAGGTCGTCGAGGGCAAATTCACGCACGGTGTCGTTCTGCCTTCCGGAGGATGGTGTGGGGCCGGCGCCGTCGGTCAGACCGCGACGGCAGGCTGCTCGCCGAGCAGGCGGGCGAGGAAGTCCCGGTCCAGGTCCCCGACCCCGTCGCTCGGCGGGATGAACAGGGAGGTCCCGTAGTCGATGTCCTTGATGGCCGCGGCGAGCCCCGAGAGCTTGCCGTGCACGAGCTTGGACTCCTGGCCCTCCTGGGACTGGGAGCACACCGCCACGAAGGGGCGGTCCTCTCCGAGGCCCTCGCACAGGTACTCCTGGAGCAGGTCGATCTGGTTGGTCTGCCACGGCTCGATGAAGTTCGTCTTGCTCGTGCCGACGGAGGAGCCGTGGTAGATGAACATGCCCAGACGCGGGTCGAGGCGGTAGCGGAAGAGCAGCAGCCGGT
>NZ_JBFBGN010000085.1:0-31150 GCF_040684675.1 Streptomyces sp. NPDC089915
GTCTGGCCGCCCGTCACCATCGACGGCCGCCGGTACGTGGACGGCGGCATCCGCTCCTCCGTCAACGCCGACCTCGCGTCCGGCTACCGGCGCGTGGTCATCCTCGCCCCGCTCCCGCTCGGCGCGGGCAAGCTGCCCTCCCCGCTCCAGCAGGCCGGACGGCTGCGGGCCGAGGGGGCGCGGGTGCTGCTGATCACCCCGTCCCCGGAGGCCCGCAGGGCCTTCGGCCGCAACGTGCTCGACCCCGCCCGGCGGGCCCCCGCGGCGCGGGCGGGGCTGGCCCAGGCCGCCGCGCACGTGGCGGAGGCGGCCGCCGTCTGGTCGGCGGCCTGAGCGGGCCGGGCGCCGGGGCGGCGGGCCCGACAATGGTGGGGTGAGCGACGAACAGATCCCGGTGATCCGGGAAGTGGGCCAGGGCACCGCCAAGCTGATGCCGGACGTTGACCGGGAGCGGGCCTGGCTGCTCACCGTGGACGGGGCCCCGCAGTCCTACGTGGACCTCGACGAGCCCGGGCACCTGGAGTTCGAGTACGTACGCCGCCTCGCGCACGTCCTGGACTGCGCGGCCGAACCGGGGGCGGCCCTGGACCTGCTGCACCTGGGCGGCGGCGCGCTGACCCTGCCCCGGTACGCCGCCGAGGCCCGGCCGGGCTCCCGGCAGACCGTGGTCGAGTTCGACGCGGCCCTGGTGGAGCTGGTGGCCGAGCACCTGCCGCTGGCCGCCGGGGCGCGGGTGGAGGTGCACGCCGCCGACGCCCGGGCCTGGCTGGAGAGGGCCCCGGAGGCGAGTGCGGACGTCCTGGTCGCCGACGTGTTCGGGGGTTCGCGGGTGCCGGCGCAGCTGACCTCGGTGGAGTACGCGCGGCAGGCGGCCCGGGTGCTGCGGCCCGGCGGGCTCTACGCGGCGAACCTGGCCGACGGGGCGCCGTTCGGCTTCCTGAAGGCGCAGCTGGCCAACTTCGCCGCCGCGTTCGGGGAGCTCGCGCTGATCGCCGAGCCGGGGGTGCTGCGCGGGCGGCGCTTCGGCAACGCGGTGCTGCTGGCGTCCGACGCGCCGCTGCCGGTGGCCGCGCTGGCCCGGCGGTGCGCCGGGGACGCGTTTCCCGCGCGGGTGGAGTCGGGGGAGGGGCTCGTGCGGTTCATGCGGGGGGCCCGGGTGGTGGCGGACGCCGACGCCGTCGCCTCGCCGGAGCCGCCGGAGGGGGCGTTCAGCCTGGGGTGACGGTTTCCCCCGGCTCCGCCCGGACCCCGCCCCTCACACGCCGGCGAGGCTGGAGTCGGCCGCCGTGGACTTCTCGGGGACCGGCCTGCGGGTGATGTGGCGGACCTGGGGGACCAGGAGGACCAGGGCCGTGGGGACGATCACCAGGGCCGCGCAGCCCCAGAGGGCGGGGGTGCGGCCGAAGACGCTCTCGGCCGGGCCGGCCAGGGCGGTGGCCAGGGGCAGCATGGACACCGAGCCGAACCAGTCGTAGGCGGAGACCCGGGAGAACTTCTCCTCCGGGATCTCCTGGTGCATGGTCGTCATCCAGTTCACGCCGAACACCTCGATGGCGGCGCCGCTGACGAACATCACCGCGCACAGCCCCCAGGTGGGCAGCGGGACCGCGAGTCCCGCCGAGGGCAGGGCCAGCGGGAACACGCACAGGGTGCCGACCAGCAGCAGCCGGCGCGGTTTCCACAGCATCATCAGGACGGCCCCGGCGATGGTGCCCACGCCGAAGAAGGCCAGGGCCATGCCCCAGGGGGCCGGCCCGCCCAGCCGGTCGCGGGCGACGAGGGGCCCGTACACCGCCTCGGCGGCTCCGACGACGGCGACGACGACGGAGAACTGGAGCACGATGCTCCACAGCCAGGGCCGGGTGCGGAACTCCACCCAGCCCTCGCGGAGGTCGGCCAGCAGGCCCCCGCCGGGCGCCCGTTCGGTGGTGGGGCCGACGTCGAGGAAGGCCCGCAGGGCGCCCGCGACCGCGAAGGCGGCCGCGTCGACGGCCAGCACCCAGCCGGGGCCGATGGCGGCGATCAGGGCGCCGCCGAGGGCCGCGCCGCCGATGCCCGCGCCGTTCATGGCCATCCGGAAGAGCGCGAAGGCCCGGTTGGAGTGCTCGCCCGAGACGCTGGAGAGCAGCATGCCCTCGGCGGCTGGGTTGAAGAAGGCGGTGCCGGTGCCGCAGAGCGCGGTGAGCAGCATCATCTGCCACAGCCGGGGCTCGCCGGTGAGGACCAGCACGGCGAAGACGGCCTGCGAGACGCAGTTGAGGGCGTTGGCCGCGACCATCACGCGGTGGCGCGGGAGCCGGTCGGCGAGGGCGCCGCCCACGAGCAGGAAGAGGACGAGGGGCAGCGTACGGGCGGCCGCGACGAGGCCGACGTCGCCGCCGGAGCCGCCCGCCTCCATGACGGCGAAGGCGGAGGCGATGAGTGCCCCGTGGCTGCCGAGGTTCGTCACGACGGCGGCGCCGGTCAGGAGGGTGTAGTTGCGGCCCGCCCAGGAGGGGAGGCGGCGTGAGGCGGCGGAGGCGGTGGGGGGAGAGCTCACCCGGGGACTATCCCCGTCCCGGGCCGAGAATCCAAACGAATAAGCGGAAAACGGATAATCGGCCCGGGAGGGGGTGTCGCTGGACGGGTGTCGCCGGAGGTCAGTTGGCGACGAGGCGGACCGAGCTCATGATCTTCTCCTCGGTGGCCTGGTCGACCTCTCCGGGGACCCCTGCGGCGGCCCACATGACCCAGCTGGCGAAGTCACCCTTGGAGTTGCGGAAGCTGAAGGCGATGCTCTTGCCGTCCGAGGAGCACTTGTTCTCCTTGGGGACGTCGCTCACGGTCGCCGTCGCGTAGTGCCCCTTGAGGCCGGAGAGGGTCGTGAACTCCTTGGACTCGGAGATCTTGACCCGGTCCTCGGGCAGCTTCTGCGAGTAGGCGGCGAACACCCAGGTGCCCGCCTCGCTGTGCGCGGCGGAGGCGGTGTCCTTCGCGCCCTGGCCGCCCTTGGTGCCGGTACCGGCCAGCCCGGTGCTCTCCTCCTTGCCGTCCTTGTTGGAGTCCACTTTGCACCAGTCCTCCTTGAGGAAGGCGGGTGCCGAGAAGGTGACGAGGGGGGAGCCGTCGCCCTTCTTCGAGTCCTCGAAACCGGAGATCACGCCGGAGCTCGCCACGTTCCACTCCGGCGGGACGTCGAAGGCGGTGCCGTGCTTCGGGTTGATGACCACCTTCCAGCCCGGGATGACGGGCTTCACGTCGCCGCCGCCGCGCGGGTTGCCGCTCGGGGCGGGCGGCGCGGCGGAGGTGGCGGGGGCGGAGGAGGAGGCGGCCGGCGGCTTGTCGCTCGCCTGGTTGCTCCCCTTGTCGTCCCGGGTCAGCACGAAGGCCGCGGTGACGGCCGCCGTCACGACGACCGCCGAGGCCGCCACGATGGCCACCGTCTTCGTCGCGAACGGGCTCCCGCCGGACGGCGGCTGGGCGGGGGGCTGCTGCGGGCCGGTCTGGCCCCACGGCTGGACCGGCGGCGGGGTCTGGTAACCGCCCGCCTGCGGGTAGCCGTAGCCGGGCTGCTGCTGACCGAATCCCGGCTGGGGCTGCTGCTGGTACGGGTTCGGCTGTCCCGGCTGCTGCTGGTACGGGTTCTGTTGCGCGTCCTGGGGGCCCTGCTGTCCCCCGGGCGGCTGCTGCTGTCCTGGCCACATGGCCGGTAACCATAGTGGGAGAGGCCTGCGGGAGCCACGTCCGCCCCCTCGCGGACTCTGGCCAAGTTCATCTACTCGTGGGTAACATCGCGTGCCATGAGCGCAGAACAGATGAACGTGGGCGAACTGCTCGCCCAGACCGTGCCGATGGCCCGCACCCTCAACCTCCAGTTCCTGGAGACCACTGCGGAGCGCGCCGTCGTCCGCCTCCCGGACCAGCCCGACTTCCACAACCACGTCGGCGGCCCGCACGCCGGCGCGATGTTCACCCTGGCCGAGTCCGCCAGCGGCGCGATCGTCCTGGCCGCCTTCGGCGACCAGCTCTCGCGCGCGGTGCCGCTGGCCGTGAAGGCCGAGATCGGCTACAAGAAGCTCGCCAAGGGCGTCGTGACGGCCACCGCCACCCTCGGCCGCCCGGCCTCCGAGGTCGTCGCCGAGCTCGAAGCCGGCGGCCGCCCCGAGTTCCCCGTCACCATCGCCATCCAGCGCGAGGACGAGGCCGTGACGGGCGAGATGACGGTCGTCTGGACCCTGCGCCCCAACGCCTGACACCGACGGCCCGGCGGCCCGCGGCCGGCCGCGGGGTCCGGGCCGGCGGAAGGTGTTCGCCGGCCGTTCGCCCCGGGGAACCCGTGCTGCGGGCCAGGGCCGTCACGGGGAGCGGATAGGCTGCTCGTTCGGCGTGTCCCCGGGGCGGCGCGCCGGTGACGACGAGGGAGGGCGAACCGGTGCACGTCCAGGAATGGCTGGAGACGATTCCGGCGATCAGTGTCTATCTCCTGGTGGGTCTGGTCATCGGACTGGAGAGTCTGGGAATCCCGCTGCCGGGGGAGATCATCCTCGTGAGCGCGGCCCTGCTGGCCTCGCAGCAGGGGCACATCGACCCCGTGGTCCTGGGCCTCTGCGCGATCGCGGGCGCGATCGTCGGCGACTCCATCGGGTACGCGATCGGGCGCCGCGGCGGCAAGCCGCTGCTGGAGCGGCTGGGCCGGCGGTTCCCGAAGCACTTCGGGCCGGACCAGGTGGCCGTCGCGGAGCGGTCGTTCGACCGGTGGGGCATGTGGGCCGTCTTCTTCGGCCGGTTCGTGGCCCTGCTGAGGATCTTCGCCGGGCCGCTCGCGGGCGTGCTGCGCATGCCGTACTGGCGGTTCCTGATCGCCAACGTGCTCGGCGGCGTCCTGTGGGCCGGCGGCACCACCGCGGTCATCTACACGGTCGGCATCGTCGCGGAGCCGTGGCTGAAGCGGTTCTCCTGGCTGGCCCTGGTGGCGGCCCTGCTCCTCGGGCTGGCCGTGACCCTGGTGGTGCGCGCCCGCATGAAGAAGGCGGCGGCCGCCGCCCGCGAGGAGGCGGCCGAGCGGGTGACCGCCCCGGCCGGCGCCGCGGACTGACGCCCCGCCCCCGGGGCACTCGCCCCGGGGGCCTGCGGGTTCAGGACCCGGGGGTGACCGAGGCGCGGTGCTGGCGCGCCAGCTCCGTGTACATCGCGGCGTTCACCTTGATGTGCTCGCGCTCCTCCGCGGTGAGCTCCCGGCGCACCTTGGCGGGAACGCCCGCGACCAGGGAGCCGGGCGGGACCACCATGCCCTGCGGGACCAGCGCCTGCGCGGCCACCAGCGAACCGGCGCCGATCACGGCCCCGTTCAGCACGGTCGCGCCCATCCCGATCAGGCAGTCGTCCTCCACCGTGCAGCCGTGCACGACGGCGTTGTGGCCGATGGAGACCCGCTCGCCGACGGACACCGGGAAGCCCGGGTCCACGTGCAGGGTGCAGTTGTCCTGGACGTTGCTGTCGGCGCCGAGCGTGATCGGGCCGCAGTCGCCGCGCAGCACCGCCGAGTACCAGACGCTGGCGCCCGCGCCCAGGGTGACGTCGCCGACCACGACCGAGGTCGGGGCGGTGAAGGCCGTCGGGTCCACGGACGGCCGCCGGTCGCCCACGGCCGCGATGAGAGCGCCCTGGCCGGTCTGGCCCGGGTCGCCGGTCTGGTTCGTCATGATCGTTTCCCTCTGTTTCCGGATGCCGCGCTACCCGCACCGTAGGGCACGGGCCGCCCCCGGGCCGCGATGGGGTGAAGATCACAGGAACGCGGTCCGGACGCGCGGCGCGGGGCCCACTACCGTGGCCGGGTGCCGAAGAACCAGAACACGTTCTCATCCCTGGCGGACCTGCGCCGCAGCGTCGCCAGCCGCGCGGTCCACGCGGGCTGGCGCTGGATGCAGCGGGCCGGCGCGGTCACCGCGCAGAACCCGGGGCGGCTGCGCTTCGGCGCCATCGGCGACGGCACCCGGCTCGCCTTCCCCCAGGGCACCGTCTTCGGCGAGCCCTGGATCCGCATGGGCGGGCACTGCATCATCGCCGAGCAGGTCACCCTGACCGCCGGGATGATGCCCGACCTCGACCTCGGCCCCGATCCCGTACTGGTCCTGGGCAACGGCGTGGTCCTGGGCCGGGGCAGCCACGTCATCGCCGACGCCCGCATCAGCATCGGCGACGACACCTTCTGCGGCCCCGGCGTCTACATCACCTCCACCAACCACAGCTACGACGACCCGCACGAGCCCGTCGGCCGTCAGTGGCCCCGCAGCGCCCCGGTGGAGATCGGTCCGGGCTGCTGGCTGGGCACGGGGGCGGTGATCCTCCCCGGGGCGAAGCTGGGCCGCAACGTCGTGGTGGCCGCGGGGGCCGTCGTACGGGGCGAGGTGCCCGACCACTCCGTGGTGGCGGGGGCGCCGGCCAAGGTCGTGCGCCGCTGGGAGCCGGAGACGGGCTGGCAGCCGCCGCTGCGCACCCCGGCGCCGAGGCCGATCCCCGACGGGGTGACCTCGGAGCAGCTGCGGGGGCTGGCCGGGCTGGCGGAGGCGGAGCAGGAGTCCGTCTAGGCCGTGTCGTGGGGATCGGGCCCCGCCCCCAAGAAGGCGGCCTAGCCCGCCGCGAGGAGGACCGTGCCCGCCAGAGCCAGGCCGGCGCCGGCCGCCTGGACGCCGCGCAGGCGCTCCTTGAGCACGGCGAAGGCGGCGAGGGCGGTGATCACGGGGTAGAGCGAGGAGAGTACGGCGGCCACCGTGACGGGGCCGTTCTGCGCGGCGATGGAGTAGGTGCCGTTGGCCGCGACGTCAGCGAGGCCCACGAAGGCCAGCGCGGGCAGCAGCCCCCACAGGATCCGCGGGCCGGCGCCCTCCGGCAGCGCGGGGATCCCGCGCCGGGTCCGCGCCCACAGCGCGGCCCCGCCGACGGCCACGTTGGTGACCCGCTGGACGAGGAGGGCGAGGAACAGTCCGGTGACGGTGGCGGAGGCCTGGGAGATCAGGGCCATCACCGCCCCGAAGCCGAAGGCCGCGACCAGGGTCAGGACCACCGCCTGCCGCTGCACGGGCGCGCCGCGCAGCTCGGGGCCGCCCGCGAGGACGATGCCGGCGACGGCCACCGCGATGCCCGCGAACTGGCCCGGCCCGGGCCGCTCGCCCAGCAGCAGCCCCACGCCGACCGGCACGACCACGCCGACGGAGCCCAGCGGCGAGACCACGCCCATCGGGCCCAGGGCCAGCGCCTTGTAGAAGCTGAGCATCGCCGCCGGGCCGACCAGCCCCGCCGCCACCGCGAACCACAGCTGCGGACCGGCCTCGTGCCAGGCGTCCGTGGCGAGGACCACGGAGCCGAGCACGAGGACCGCGGCGACCTGCGAGACCACGACCACCGTGAGCGCCGGCAGGCGCCGGGTCAGCAGCCCGCCGCCGAAGTCGGCGAGGCCCCACAGCACGGCTGTGGCCAAGGCGAAGAGGGCGGTCATGGCAGGACCTCGCAGTACAGTGCGGTGAACGGTGGAGTGCAGCATCGAATACACCGCAGGTTAGTTCAGTCTGTTGAACTGTGTCATCCAAAATATTGGACGGAATGGTGTCGGATCTCGAACAGCTCACCCAGGCGCTCGCCCGCAACCTCAAGCGGTGGCGCGGTGAGCGCGGCTTCACCCTGGACGCGCTCGCCGCCCGCGCGGGGGTCAGCCGCGGCATGATCATCCAGATCGAGCAGGCCCGTACGAACCCGAGCGTGGGCACCACGGTCAAACTGGCCGACGCGCTCGGTGTGAGCATCACCACCCTGCTGGACCACGACCGAAGCCCGCAGGTGCGCGTGGTGCTGCCGGGGCAGGGGGTGCGGATGTGGTCGAGCGCCCCGGGCAGCGAGGCGCGCATGCTGCTCGGCGACGACCGGCGCGGGCCCGTGGAGATGTGGACCTACCGGCTGGAGCCCGGCGACGGCACGGCCTCCGACCCGCACCCGGCGGGGACCTTCGAGATGCTCCACGTCACGGCCGGGGAGCTGACGCTGGAGATCGCCGACGACCGGCACCTGGTCCCGGCGGGCGGGGCCGTCTCCTTCGAGGCGAACGTCCCGCACGCCTACCGCAACGAGGGCGCGGAGGCGATGGAGATGACGATGGCCGTGTCCATCCCGCCCGTACGGGGGGCCGAGGCCCCCCGCTGACGGGCGCCGGGCGACTACCGCAGGGCGGGGATCTCGATGGCGGGGCAGCGGTCCATGACCATCTCCAGCCCCGCCCCGCGGGTCCGGGCGAAGGCCGCCTCGTCGACCACGTTCAGCTGGAACCAGACGGCCTCGGCACCGGCGGCGACCGCCTCGTCCGCGACCTCGCCGGCCAGGGCGCTGTTCACGAACACGTCCACCACGTCCACCTTGAACGGGATCGCCTCCAGCGAGGGGTAGCCCTGCTCGCCGTGCACCGTCTCCGCCTTCGGGTGGACGGGCACCACGCGCTTGCCGAACCGCTGGAGCACCCTGGCCACCCCGTAGGCCGCCCGGTCCTCGTTGTTCGACAGGCCGACCACGGCCCAGGTGTCGCCGAGTTCGGTGAGGATCCTGCGGATGGTCTCCTGGTCGCCGTACACGTGTGCCGCCTCCTGCTGCTGCCTGGTCCGCCGGGTGCTTCCGCCGCAACAACGCGGAGGACGCCTGTCCGATTCCCCGTAGACTCCCCGGCGCTCCCCCTGCGGGCCGGGACCGCTTCCGGCCACGGCTTAGGGTGGAACGGTGAAGGCAGACCAGTACGTGACGGTGGCCCGCGAGGGGTCGCACGAGTCAGAGATCAACCGCTCGCGCTTCCTGTGCTCGCTCGCGCCCGCGGCGACCGAGCGGGAGGCGCAGGAGTTCATCGCGCGCGTCCGCCGCGAGCACCCCACCGCCACGCACAACTGCTTCGCCTACGTGATCGGCGCCGACGCCTCCGTCCAGAAGGCCAGCGACGACGGGGAGCCGGGCGGCACCGCCGGCGTGCCCATGCTCCAGATGCTGACCCGGCGCGACATCCGCTACGCCGTCGCCGTCGTCACCCGCTACTACGGCGGCGTGAAGCTCGGCGCCGGCGGACTGATCCGCGCCTACGGAGGCGTCGTCGGCGAGGCCCTCGACGCGCTCGGCACCGTCACCCGCCACCGCTACCGGCTGGCCACCGTCACCGTCGACCACCAGCGGGCCGGCAAGACGCAGAACGACCTGCGCTCCACCGGCCGCGCCGTCCTGGACGTGCGCTACGGGGAGGACGTCGCCATCGAGATCGGCATCCCCGAGGCGGACGTGGACTCCTTCCGGGCCTGGCTCAACGACGTCACCGCCGGAACCGCCGGGTTCGAGCTCGGCGGAGAGGCCTACGGCGAGGGCTGAGCCCCGCCCCCGGCGGCCGACGGGTTACCGTGGAAGGCCGGCACGCGGCGCTGAAGGCGCTGAAGGCGCGGAGTCACGGGGTCACGGAGTCACGGAGGAGAGCGGGCGTGCGGGTCGGAGCGGTCGAGTGAAGTTCCTGCACACCTCCGACTGGCACCTGGGCCGGTCCTTCCACCGCGTCAACCTGCTCGGGGCCCAGACCGCATTCGTCGACCACCTCGTCGACACCGTGCGCGAACACGGGGTCGACGCCGTCCTCGTCGCCGGCGACGTCTACGACCGGGCCGTGCCCCCGCTGCCCGCCGTCGAGCTCTACGACCGGGCGCTGCACCGGCTCGCCGACCTCGGCGTGCCCACCGTGATGATCTCCGGGAACCACGACTCCGCCCGCCGCCTCGGCGTCGGCGCCGGGCTCATCGGCCGGGCCGGGATCCACCTCAGGACCGACCCGGCCGGCTGCGCCGACCCCGTGGTGCTGGCCGACGCCCACGGCGACGTGGCCCTCTACGGGCTGCCCTACCTGGAACCGGCCCTGGTCAAGGACGAGTTCGCGGCGGAGAAGGTCAGCCACGAGGCCGTCCTCGGCGCGGCCATGGACCGCATCCGCGCCGACCTCGCCGGCCGCCCCGAGGGCACCCGCTCGGTCGTCCTCGCGCACGCCTTCGTCACCGGCGGGCAGGCCAGCGACAGCGAACGCGACATCGCCGTCGGCGGGGTCGAGGCCGTACCCGCCTCCGTCTTCGACGGCGTGGACTACGCGGCCCTCGGCCACCTCCACGGCTGTCAGACGATCAACGAACGGGTCCGCTACTCCGGTTCCCCGCTCGCCTACTCCTTCTCCGAGGCCGACCACCGCAAGACCATGTGGCTGGTCGAACTCGGCCCGGCAGGGGAGATCACCGCCGAGCGGCTCGACACCCCCGTCCCCCGGCCCCTCGCCCGGCTGCGCGGCCGCCTGGAGGACCTCCTCGACGACCCCGCGCTCGGCGGACGCGAGGACAGCTGGATCGAGGCCGTCCTCACCGACCCCGTCCGCCCCCAGGACCCCATGGCCCGGCTCACCGCCCGCTTCCCCCACACCCTCAGCCTCGCCTTCGAACCCGAGGGCCGCGAGGAGGAGGACGCCGCCTCCTACGCCCAGCGCCTGCGCGGCCGCAGCGACCAGGAGATCGCCGAGGACTTCGTCGCCCACGTCCGCGTCGGCGCCGCCGCCGACGACGCCGAACGGGCCGTCCTGCGCGGCGCCTTCGACGAGGTCCGCGTCCGGGCCGCGTCCTTCGAGGACGGCCGTCAGGAGAACACCCGATGAGGCTGCACCGGCTGCGCGTCACCGCCTTCGGCCCCTTCGCCGCACCCCAGGACATCGACTTCGACGCCCTGTCGGGCGCCGGGATCTTCCTGCTGCACGGCCCCACCGGCGCCGGCAAGACCTCCGTGCTCGACGCCGTCTGCTACGCCCTCTACGGCTCCGTCCCCGGCTCCCGCCAGGCCCCCGGCACCACCCTGCGCAGCGACCACGCCGCCCCCGACACCCCGACCGAGGTCACCCTCGAACTCACCGCCGGCGGCCGCCGCCTGGAGATCACCCGGCGACCCGAACAGGACCGGCCCAAGAAGCGCGGCACCGGCACCACCAAGGACAAGGCCCAGTCCTGGCTCCGCGAGCACACCGCCGACGGCTGGAGCGCCCTCAGCCGCTCCCACCAGGAGATCGGCGAGGAGATCGAACAGCTCCTCGGCATGAGCCGCGAGCAGTTCTGCCAGGTGGTCCTCCTCCCGCAGGGCGAGTTCGCCCAGTTCCTGCGCGCCGGCGCCGAGGCCCGCGGCCGGCTCCTCGGCCGGCTCTTCGACACCCGCCGCTTCGCCGCCGTCGAGACCCTGCTCGCCGAACGCCGCCGGGCCGCCGAGGCCAAGGTGCGGACCGGCGACGAGAAGGTCCTCGCCGCCGCCCAGCGCCTCGCCCAGGCCGCCGGCCACAGCGCCGACCTGTCGGCCTGGCCGCTCCCCGCCCACCAGCCCGGCGACCCCGGCCTCGCCGACGCCGTCCGCGCCTGGGCGGCCGTCGCCCGCTGCTCCGCCCGCGAGCGGCTCACCGTCGCCGAGTACGCCCTGGCCGCCGCCGAGGGGCGGCACGCCGCGGCCCGGCGCGCCGCCGACGAGGCCCGGGAGCTCGACCGGCTCCAGCACCGCCACGCCGAGACCGCCCGCCGGGCCGACCTGCTGGCGCAGGCCGCACCGGAGCGCGAACGGGTGCGCGAGCTGCTGGACCGGGCCCGCCGGGGCGCCCTCGTGGCCCCCGCCCTGGAGCTGCGCGGGGCCGCGGCCGCCGCCCACCTCACCGCCGCGCACGCCGAGACCCTCGCCCGGGCGGAGCTGCCCCCGGCCCTCGCCGGAGCCGGCACCGAGCAGCTCGGCGCCGTCGAGCAGCGGCTGCGCGAGGACCTCGGCGCGGCCGGCGCCGCCCAGCGGGCGGAACAGCGCAGCGCCGAGATCGGCCGCGAGCGCGCCACGCTGGAGCGCGAGTCCCGCGACGCCGACGAGCAGCACCAGGAGTCCGCCGAGTGGCTGGCCCGCTGGGAGGCCACCCGGACCGCCCTCCAGGAGCGGGTCGACGCCGCCCAGCAGTCCCTCACCCTCGCCGAACAGCTCGCCGCCCGGCTGGAGCCCGCCCGGGCCCAGCTGGCCGCCGCCCGGCGCCGCGACGGCCTCGCCGCCGACGCCGGAGCCGCCGCCGGCGAGCTGGACTCCGTACGCGAGGAGTCGTACGCCGCCAAGGAGCGCTGGCTGGAGCTGAAGGAGACCCGGCTGCGCGGGATCGCCGCCGAGCTGGCCGCGGCCCTGGCCGACGGGGAGCCCTGCACGGTGTGCGGTTCGCCGGAGCACCCCGCGCCGGCCCGGCCCGCCCCCGGGCACGTGGACCGGGCCGCCGAGGACGCCGCCCACGCCCGCTTCGAGCAGGCCGAGGAGCGCCGGGCCGCCGTCGAGCGCCGGCTCGCCGTCGTCCGGGAGGCCGAGGCCGAGGCCGCCGGCGCCGCCGGTGACGCCACCACCGCCGAACTCCTCGCCCTCACCGCCGACCTGAGCGCCCGCCACGCCGCCGCCCACGCCGACGCCGCCGGACTCCACACCGCCCGCGAACGCCTCGCCCGCGCCGAGCGCGAGCACGACGCGCGCAGCTCCGACCGGCTCGAAGCCGAGCGCCGGGCCGCCGCCCGGGCCTCCCGCCGCGAGGCCCTCGACGAGGAGCAGGCCGCCCTCGAAGCCGAACTCGTCCTCGTACGGGGCGACTCGCCCAGCGTCGCGGCACGCGCCCGCACCCTGGAGGACCGCATCCGGATGGTCACCACGGCCGCCGCCGCGCTGCGCCGGGCCGAGACCACCGCCGCCCGGCTGAAGGAGGCCGACGACCAGCTCGCCGACGCCGCCTTCAAGGCCGGCTTCGACACCACCGACGCGGCCGCCGACGCCGTCCTCCCCGAGTACGAGCGCACCGCCCTCCAGCACCGCACGGACGCCTGGCAGGCCGAGGAGGCCATGCTCGCCGACCGCCGCGCCGAGGCCGACACCGCCGCGGCCGCCGCCCTGCCCCCGGCCGACCCGGCCGCCGCCGAGGCCGCCCGGGAACGGGCCGCCGCCCGGCTGCGCGCCGCCGGCTCGGCCGTGGACGCCGCCCGGTTCCGCTGCGCCGAGCTCGACCGGCTGTCCCGGCAGGCGGAGCACGAGCTGCGCGCCCTGGGCCCGCTGCGCGAGGCGTACGAGCGGGTGGCCCGCCTGGCCGGGCTCACCGCCGGCACCTCCGCCGACAACGAGCGCAAGATGCGGCTGGAGTCGTACGTCCTGGCCGCCCGGCTGGAACAGGTCGCCGCCGCCGCGACCGTACGCCTGCTGCGCATGTCCGGAGGCCGCTACACCCTCGTCCACTCCGACGCCCGGGCGAGCGGACGCGGCCGCTCCGGTCTCGGGCTGCACGTGGTCGACGCCTGGACCGGCAGCGAGCGGGACACCGCCACCCTCTCCGGCGGCGAGACCTTCTTCGCCTCGCTCGCCCTCGCCCTGGGCCTGGCCGACGTGGTCACCGACGAGGCGGGCGGCATGCGGCTGGACACCCTCTTCATCGACGAGGGCTTCGGCAGCCTCGACGACCAGGCGCTGGACGAGGTCCTCGACGTCCTCGACTCGCTGCGCGAACGCGACCGCAGCGTGGGCATCGTCAGCCACGTCGGCGACCTGCGCACCCGGGTCCAGGCCCAGTTGGAGATCGTCAAGCAGCGCGGCGGCTCGGTGGTGCGCCACCGCACCGCGGGGGTCACGGACTGAGCGGCCGCCGGGACAGCGGGGACGAGTACACGATGCTGGTGGTCACCGGCCCCAGCCCGGCGATCCGGCCGGTGACCTCCTCCAGGTGCCCCATGGAGCGGGCCGCCACCTTCAGGACGAAGCAGTCGTCGCCCGTGACGTGGTGGGCCTCCAGGATCTCGGGGGTCGCCTCCAGGAAGTCGTGGAACGGCTTGTAATTGCCGTGGGGGTAGCGCAGCCGCACCAGCGCCATGATCGCCTTGCCGAGCTTCTCGTGGTCGACGACCGCGGTGTAGCCGGTGATGATCCCGGCCTCCTCCAGGCGGCGGACCCGTTCGGTGACGGCGCTCGCCGACATCGAGACGGCGCGGGCGAGTTCGGTGTAGCTGGCTCGGCCGTCCTGCTGGAGGACGGCCAGGATGCGCCAGTCGGTGGCGTCGGGGGAATAGCCGGTCATCCCGCAGGTCTAGCAGGGGATTCCCCGGCGGAACAAGCCGAAGGCCGGGGAATCCCACTTCCCGGGTTGATCATCTCTTCGTAGATTTCTAGCCATGACGACGACGAACACCACGACCGCCCCCGCCACCGCCAACCCCGTCCGGCGGGTCCCCCCGGCCAGCCCCGCCGCGGCCGCCGCCTACTTCGCGGCCAGCCTCGCCTTCCACGCGGACGTGTCCGACGTCGCCGCCGCCTTCAAGGCCCACCGCGAGCAGGGCGCCGACCTCGGCTTCCAGCTGATCGACTCCCGCTCCACCCCGTCCTGGGACCAGGCCCACGTGCCCGGCGCGATCCACCTGCCCACCGCGCTCATCCCCGAGCAGGCCGAGAGGCTCCTCGACAAGAACGTCCCCGTGGTCACCTACTGCTGGGGCCCGGGCTGCAACGGCGGCACCCGCTCCGCCCTCGCCCTGGCCGAACTCGGCTTCCAGGTCAAGGAGATGCTCGGCGGCATCGAGTACTGGATCCGCGAGGGCTTCGAGGTCGAGACCTGGCAGGGCCCGCAGCAGCGCGACGGCGCCGACCCGCTGACCGCCCCGACGGACTCGGACGACTGCGGCTGCTGAACCGCCCGCCGCACGACGACGGCCGCCCGCCCCCTTGCGCAGGGGCGGGCGGCCGTCGTCGCGTACCGGGGGGATCAGAGCCGCGAGAGCTCGTCCACCAGGTCGTCCAGGCCCAGCGAACCCTGCGACAGCGCCGCCATGTGCCAGGCCTTCAGGTCGAAGGACTCCCCGTGCGCGGCGCGGGCGTTGTCCCGGCCCAGCAGCCAGGCGCGCTCGCCCAGCTTGTAGCCGATCGCCTGACCCGGCATGGACAGGTAGCGGGTCAGCTCGCTCTCGATGAAGTCCGCCGGCCGGCCGCTGTGCATCCCGAAGAACTCCTGCGCCAGGGCCACCGTCCAGCGCTCGCCCGGGTGGAACGGGGAGTCCGCCGGGATCTCCAGACCCAGGTGCATGCCGATGTCGACGATCACGCGGGCCGCGCGCATCATCTGGCAGTCCAGGTAGCCCAGCCGCTGCTCGGCGTCCTTGAGGTAGCCCAGCTCGTCCATCAGCCGCTCGGCGTACAGGGCCCAGCCCTCGGCGTTCGCGCTGACGAGGCCGACGCTCGCCTGGTAGCGCGACAGCTGGTCGGCCACGTGCGTCCACTGGGCCAGCTGGAGGTGGTGGCCCGGAACGCCCTCGTGGTACCAGGTGGAGACCAGGTCGTACACCGGGAAGCGGGTCTGCCCCATGGTGGGCAGCCAGGTGCGGCCCGGGCGGGAGAAGTCCTCGGAGGGGTTGGTGTAGTACGGGGCCGCCGCGCCGCCCGAGGGGGCGATCTTGGACTCGACCCGCTTGACCCGCTCGGCGAGTTCGAAGTGGGTGCCGTCGAGGTTCTCGATGGCCTCGTCCATCAGCCCCTGGAGCCAGGCCTGGACCTCGTCCACGCCCTCGATGTGGGTGCCGTGCTCGTCGAGGTGGCGCAGCACGTTCCACGGGTTCGGCTCGTCCGGGAGGATCTTGGCCGACTCGGCCTTCATCTCGGCGAGCAGGCGGTGGTACTCGGACCAGCCGTAGGCGTACGCCTCGTCCAGGTCCAGGTCCGTGCCGTTGAAGTAGCGCGACCAGCGGGCGTAGCGCTCGCGGCCCACCGGGTCCGGGGCGTCGGCGACGGCCGGGGCGTACACGTCCCGCACCCAGTCGCGCAGTCCGGTCACGGCCGCGGTCGCGGCGGCGGCCGCCGCGTCCAGCTCGGCGCGCAGGGACTCGGGTCCGGCGGAGGCGAACTCCCCGAAGAAGTCCCGCTCGCCGTCGCCGTCCTGGCCGGCCCAGGTGGTGAGCTGGCCGATGAAGGTGGCGGTGGGGCGGGGGCCGCCGAGGAGCCCGCGCTCCAGGCCGAGGGCGAGGCTCTCGCGGTAGCCGGCGAAGGCGGCCGGCACGGCGCGCAGCCGCTCCGCGATCGCCGCCCAGTCCTCCTCGGTGTCGGCCGGGGTGAGGGTGAAGACCTCGCGGATCTCGTGCGCCGGGGAGTGGATGTTGCTGACGGCGCGCAGGTCCTCGTCGGCCTCGTGGACGGCGAGTTCGGCGTTCAGGCGCTCGCGCAGCAGCCGGCCGCAGCGGCGCTCGGCGTCCGTGTCGGCGCCGGGCAGCAGCTCGGACGCGTCCAGCCGGGCGAGGGTCTCGCGCGAGAGGCGGGCGGCCTCGGCCCGGCCGGCGGGCGAGAAGTCCGGGAGCTTGCCCGAGCTGGCGGCGACACCGAGGTAGGTGCCGATGATCGGGTTGATGGCGATGAGCTCGTCGACGTAGGCGTCGGCGACCTGGCGGGGCAGGAGAGCTGCGCTGTCACCGTGGAGGGTCTCTGACATGCGGACATCTTCGTATGAGCGACACCCCTACGTCATCACCATACGGGCTTGTTCTCCTGACGGAGTCCGGATTCGGCCCGCCTGACGGCCTTGGCCGGCTCCAGCCGGGCGGTGATCACCAGGGTGCCCTCCTCGATCTGGTAGTCCAGCGGCAGGCCGAGTCCGCGCATGGCCGCGACCATGCCGGTGTTGGAGGCCTGGGTGACGGCGTACACGCTGTCGCCGCCGGCCTCCACGGCCATCGCCAGCAGCCGGCGCAGGAGTTCCGAACCGATGCCCCGGCGCTGCCATTCGTCCTCGATGAGCAGGGCGATCTCGGTCTCGTCCCCGTCCCACAGCAGGTGGCCGAGGGCGACGAGCCGGCCGGAGGCGGTGGTGGCGGCCAGGGTGCGGCCGAAGCGGGGGCTGAGCAGGTGGCCGAGGTAGCGGTCGGCGTCGGCGACCGGGCCGTGGTAGCGCAGGGACAGGGTGCGGTCGCTGCACCGCTCGTGCATGGCGCGGGCGGCCGCCAGGTCGGAGCCGTCGGCGCGGCGCACGGTGATCTCGTTGCCCTCGGGGAGGGTCAGCACGTCCCGGCTCCGCGGGACGCGGGGACCCAGGCGGGCGTCGAGCTCGACGAGGGCGCGGGCGCGGGCGAACTCGGTCGGGGTGAAGGGCAGGTAGGGGCGCTCCACGGTGATCGCACCGCCCGAGGGGTCGCGCAGCCGCATCACCGTGGCCTCCAGGACGCCCTCCACGGGGGCGTCCCCGCCCGCGTTGGGGCGGCCCGAGAGGGTGGTGGCGGGGATCGACTGGATGGTGCAGCGGCCGAGCAGCTGGCGCAGGGCGAGGGGGAGTTCGGCGGCGTCCAGGGCGGTGCGGGTGGCCAGGCCCAGGACCCGGGTGGGGGTGTCCACCAGGTCGTGGGCGTCGGCGCGCTCGATCCAGGTGCCGCGGCCGCCGGCCCGGGAGACGGCCCGGGTCAGGTCGGCGGGGGCCAGGTGCGCGGGGGAGCGCAGCAGGAACTCGTCGACCGTGCCGCCCTCGGGGAGGGGGTGCGTCTGGAGGGTCAGGATGTCCACGCCGGCCCGGGCCAGGGCGGTGCACAGCGAGGCGAGGCTGCCGGGCTCGTCGCGCACGGTCGTCCGCATCCGCCAGAGGGCGCCGGCCGCCGGTGCGACCCCGGGCTCCTCCTGCGGCGCCGTGCCGGGCGGACCGGCCGGGGCCGTGGGCCCCGGCGGCGGCGCATGGCTGTGCCGGCGGGCCCACCAGGTGTGGAAGCCCGCCGTGACCAGCAGCGCGACGGCCGAGGCGACCAGCAGGAGCGGGCCGCTCGGGCCGTGCGCGACGAGGTTGGCGATGCCGTCGGCGACGGCGACGGCGCAGAAGAGGGCGGCGAGTTCGACGAGGTCCCGGCGCCAGTGGTGGCGGTGGGGGCGCTGGGCGGCGGAGGCGTGGCTGCGGTCAGTCATGCACACCACTGTGGCGCTCGGGTGTTGCGTGATCACGAACGATCTGTGACCGACTGGTTAAGTGTCGCTCTGGCCGGTTTCTCCCGTTTTTCCGGCAGATTTCCTCAGCCCTCAGCCCTCAGCCCTCAGCCCTCAGTTCCCAGCCTTCAGTCCTCAGGACTGTCCGACGCGGCCGGGCCGGAGCACCCGGGTGAAGAGTACGCCGCCTCCCTGGCGGCGCAACCGCACGGTGAGCTCCCCGCTGTCGCCGTCGATCTCCACCTCGCCGTAGTACGGGGGGTTCTCCGCCGGGGACATGTTGGCGACCGGCGCGGACTGGACGAACTCGGTCCGCGGCCCGAAGGTCGCGTCCAGCCGGCCGGCCGGGAAGCCCCCCGCGCCGATCGGCCCGGAGACGAACTCCCAGAACGGCTCGAAGTCCGAGAAGGCCGCGCGCTCGGGGGCGTAGTGGTTGGCGGCGGTGTAGTGGACGTCGGCGGTGAGCCAGAGGGTGCCGGTGATGTGCTGGTGCTTGATGTGGCGCAGGAGGTCGGCGATCTGGAGCTCACGCCCGAGCGGGGCCCCCGGGTCGCCCTGCGCCACCGCCTCGAAGTCCGTGGCCCCGTCCGGCACCACGATGCCCAGCGGCATGTCGGCGGCGATCACCTTCCAGGTCGCCCGGGAGCGCGAGAGCTCCCGCTTGAGCCAGGCCAGCTGCTCGGTGCCGAGGATGCCGACGGGGTCGTCGGTCTGGCGGCCGGGGGAGTTGGCGTCGCGATAGGTGCGCATGTCGAGCACGAACACGTCCAGCAGCGGGCCGTGCCGCAGCACCCGGTACATCCGGCCCTCGGCGCGTCCGCCGCGCAGGTCGGTCACCGGGAAGTACTCGCCGAAGGCCTGGCGGGCGTGGGCCGCGAGGGTGTCCACGTCCTTGACGGTGTACCGCGGATCGTCCAGCAGCTGGCCCGGGTACCAGTTGTTGCGCACCTCGTGGTCGTCCCACTGGGCGAGGACCGGCACCTGGGCGTAGAACTCGCGCAGGTTGTGGTCGAGCAGGTTGTAGCGGAAGTTCCCGCGGTACTCGTCGAGGGTCTCGGCGACCTTGGCCTTCTCCTCGGTGGTGACGTTGTGCCAGACGCGGCCGTCGGGCAGCGGCACGGCCGCCTTGAGCGGCCCGTCGGCGTAGATGGTGTCGCCGCTGAAGAGGAAGAAGTCGGGGTCGCGCAGCCGCATCTCGTCGAAGACGCGGTACCCGCCCAGCTCGGGGTTGATGCCCCAGCCCTGGCCCGCCAGGTCCCCGGACCACAGGAAGCGCACGCTGTTGCGGCGGGAGACGGGGGTGGTGCGGAAGCTGCCGCGCACCGGCTCGCCGCACCGGCGGGGGTCGTCGGGGTCGGTGAGCACGACCCGGTAGTGGATCTGCCGGCCGGGCGGCAGGTCGCGCAGGGTGGTGGTGCCGGTGAAGTCGGTGGCAGGGCCGAGGAAGGGGCCGCCGTGCCGGTGGACGCCGTAACGGAACGACTCGCTCGGGGAGGTCTCGACGTACATCCGCGCCGGCCGGTCCGACCGCGTCCAGACGGCGGCCGAATGGGCGGTGATCTCGCCGGACTGGACGCCCCAGAGGGCGGCCGGGCGGCCGGAACGGGTGAAGGCGGGGACCCGGGGGGAGGCGGCCAGCGCGGGCGCGGCGAGCGCCGTGGACAGGGCCAGGCCCACCGGGACGGCGAGGGACCCGCCGAGCAGGGACCGTCGGGTGTGCGGCATCGAGGCCATGGGTGCGTCTCCAGGGACGGCTGGGGGGATGGCCGGACCAGTGTGCCGTCGCACACCAGACCGGCCGGGTCGCCCACGCGAACCCCGGATGAACACCCGTCAGCCGATCACGACCGGCGGCGGTGCCGCTGGCCACGACCGGGCGCGCTGCCGCCTGTCAGGCCCCGGCGCGGGGGCCGTCGTCGGGGGCGGTGCCGTGCGCCGTGGTGTGGTTACGGCCGGGGCAGGGGGCCGGCGCCGGTACGGGTACCGGTGCCGGTACCGGGCTCCGTGTCGAGCGCCGTGTCGAATGCCGTGTCGAATGCCGTGTCGCGGATGACCCGGGCGACGAGCGCCGGGTCGTCGTTCATCGGGACGTGCCCGCAGTCCGGCAGCCGCACCAGCCGCGCCCCGGGGATCGTCCGCTTGGCGCGCAGGCCCTGGCGGGGGAGCAGCAGCCGGTCCCGAGAGCCCCAGGCGATCGTCACGGGGAGCCCGGGCAGGTCGTGGGTGAAGCGGACCGGGCCGCCCGCGGCCAGCGTCCGCTCGAAGCCGGTGGCCCCCCGCAGGGCCAGGGTCTCGGCGACCACGGCCTCCGGGGCGCGCCGGCCCGGGCGGGCGTAGATGCTGCCGGTGAGCGCGGCGCGGCCCGCCGCGCTCCGGGCGATTCGCTCCAGGGCAGCCGGGGGCAGGGACCGGGCGCCGGCGCGTATCGCGCGCAGCGCGAGGAAGGCGTAGACCCGCTCGGCCTGCGACCAGAACCCGGCGGGGGAGAGGGCGGTGACGGAGCGGGCGAGACCGAGGCGCCCCATCTCGAGGGCGAGCAGTCCACCGAGGGAGTTCCCCGCGACGTGCGGACGCTCGACGCCGAGCGCGGCGCAGAGCGCCCCGAGGGCCGGGGCGACGGTGGCGAGGTCGTAGGGGACGCCCGGCGGCAGGGGCGCGGAGGCGCCGAAGCCGGGCAGGTCGACGGCGATGACGTCGTACTCGGCCGCCAGGATGCCGGAGACGGGGTGCCAGGCCTGGAGGTGGTGGCCGATGCCGTGCAGCAGGAGGAGGGGTTCGCCGGAGCCCTTGCGCTCGTAGGCGACGGTGGCGGTGCGGGGGCCCAGCGGCGAATCGATCGTGAAGGAGGCCGTGGCGGTCATGCTGCTCCTCGTCGGGTGGACGCGAGTGGGACGGCTCCCATCATTACCGCCCGGTAGGCATCCGGGCGGGAGCTTGGCGAAACGCGGGGCGGGCGCGGGGCGGGCGCGAACATCCTGTGAACGTCTTGCTACATATGCCCGATCTGCCCGGCGGAGTGGCCAGGATTGGTCTTGACCAAGGGGGTGTGCCGTCCTATCGTCGCAGGGATAGTGCAGGAACCTTTAATAAACAAAGGCGCGGAACTGCGGCGCGGAACTGCCGCTGGAACTGCCGCCGGACACGGCGACGGCGGCGATTCAGGAGGAGTCAGGGTGGGGACCACGCAGCTCGAATCGGTACCGGAGCCGAAGTACTGGCACCTGAAGACCGTGCTCAGCGAGGCGCTGGACCGGGACTTCGCGGTCGGCGAGGTCCTGCCGAACGAGCGTGAGCTCGCCGCGCGCTTCGGAGTCGCCCGCGCCACCCTGCGGCAGGCCCTGGAGCAGCTCGAACTCGAAGGCCGCCTGCAGCGCCGCCGCGGGGTCGGCACGACCGTCGCCCCGCCGCGCGTGGGCGTCGCGGTCGGCAACACGGGGCACAGCTGGCCCGGCGAGAGCACCGACGGCTGGGAGACCGTGGACGCCGTCGAGGCCGTTCCGGCCGGCGCGGTCCTCGCCCTGCTCGGCACCACGGCCGACCAGCCGGTCCACACCGTGCGCCGGACCCGCGTCACCCAGGGCCAGGCCGTCGCGGCCGAGCTGCTCTACGTACCCGCCGCCTCCGTGCCCGGGCTCTCCGCCATCGACGCCCCGGCCGGTCCCGCGCGGGCCCGCGCCGTCCTGCGGGAACTCCAGCGGCTCGCGCTGGACGGGCAGGACCGCTCGGTCGAACTGGGCTCCGCCCGCGCCGACGACGCCAAGGAACTGGACCGGCTGCCCGGCGCCCCGGTGCTCGTGGTGACCACCCGCTACTTCACGGCGGAGGGCACGGCCGCGGTCTCGGTGGCCACCTACCGCGCTGACACCTGCCGCCTCACCTTCGGCGACGCGGGCATGGAAATCACCGAAACCCGCGCCGCCTCCTGACCGGAGACAAATCCAGCCCCGCCGGCGTTTGAGGCGCGGGGGTCCGGGGGCGGAGCCCCCGAATCCCTCCAGCCGCGCCGGCGCCTGAGGCGGGGTGGGGAGACGCACCGCGCAGCGGGCCCCGCCCACCCCACGGCACCCGCCCACTCCGCGGCCGCCGGAACTCACCGTGCGGTGACGGTCTTCTCCACCGCGAACAGCTCCTCCTCCACGTGATCCAGCGCGAGCCGCAACGCCCCCGTCGCCACCGCGGCCTCACCCAGCAGCGACAACGCCACCCTCGGCGGCCGCAGGCAGTACCGCTCCAGCTCCCGCCGCAGCGGATCGAGCACCCCGTCCAGCCCGGCCGCCCACCCGCCGACCACCACCAGCTCCGGATCCATCGCCAGCACCAGCGCCGCCACGTCGTGCACCAGCCGCTGGAGGAACCGTTCCACCGCGGCCACCGCCCGCTCGTCGCCCCGCTTGGCCATCGCGAAGACCTCGGCCACCGCAGGCTCGTCCAGCGGATGCAGCGGCTCGCCCGTCGTCGACAGCAGCCGCTCCGGGGTGGCCTCCCGCCCCAGCAGGTGCAGCGCGCCGATCTCGCCCGCCGCGCCGCCGAAGCCCCGGTGCAGCCGGCCCCCGATCAGGGAGCCCGCACCCGGGCTGAGCCCGGCCATCACGAAGACCATGTCGTCGGAATCGCGCGCCGCGCCCTTCCAGTGTTCGGCGACGGCCGCCGCGTTGGCGTCGTTCTCCACCCGGACCGGGCAGCGGAAGGAGCGCCGCAGCCGATCCCCGAGGGGCAGCCCCGTCCAGCCGGGCAGCGCCGTACCGAGGCGGACCGTTCCGTCGGCCTCCACGATGCCCGGGCTGCCGACCCCGACCGCCCGCAGCTGGTCGCGCGGGATCCCGGCCCGGCGCAGCAGATCCGCCACCGCCGCCCTGACCCGCTCCAGCCGCTCATCGGCGGACGCGGTCTCGGCGACCTCCTTCGTCCCGGCCCCGATCACCCGCCCGTCCAGCCCGGACAGCAGCACCGCGATCCGGTGCGAGCCGATCTCGATGCCCAGCAGATGGCCGGCCTCGGCCCGGAAGCGGAACCTCCTCGCCGGACGGCCCTGCCGCCGCGCGCCTTCCTCCGCTTCGGCCTCGACCACCAGACCGGCGCCCATCAGCCCCTCCACCACCCCCTCGACCGTCGGCCGGGAGAGCCCGGTCACCCGGGTGAGGTCGGTGAGCGTCGGCGATTCGGCCGCGCGCAGCGCGCGCAGCACCACGGCCGAATTGATCCGCCTGAGCAGAGAGGGATCCCCGCCGGTCAGCTGCCCCAACGTGTGTCCTCCCAGCTAGCGGCCCTGTCAGGCGGATCGTACTGCGCCTCCGGCGCCGCGGCGAGAAGCGGCCCCCCCTCAGGCCGGTGAGACGAATCCGGACTCGTACGCGGTGATCACCGCCTGGGTCCGGTCCCGCGCCCCCAGCTTGCCCAGGATCGCGCTGACGTGTGACTTGACCGTCTCCGTCCCCACGATCAGCTCGCGGGCGATCTCCACGTTGGTCAGCCCGCGAGCCATGAGCCGCAGGACCGCCTCCTCCCGCTCGGTCAGCGCGGCCCGCTCCAGGGCGGCCCGGGCCTGCCGGTTGCCGTACTCGGCGGCGAGGGACCGCACCGCCGCGGGGAACAGCAGCGTCTCCCCCTCCGCCACCAGCCGCACCGCGTGCACGATCTCCGCCGGCCGGGCCCGCTTCAGCAGGAACCCGTCCGCCCCCGCCCGCAGCGCCTGGTAGACGTACTCGTCGTTCTCGAAGGTGGTGACCACGATGATCTTCGGCGGCGAGTCCACCGACCGCAGGACCGCCCGGGTCGCCTCGATCCCGTCGAGCAGCGGCATTCGCACGTCCATCGCCACCACGTCCGGCCGCAATCGGCGCACCAGGGGGATGACGGACGCCCCGTCCGCCGCCTCGCCCACCACCTCGATGTCGGGCTGGGAGTCCAGGACGGCGCGCAGCCCCGCGCGCACCAGGGGTTCGTCGTCGACGAGCAGTACGGTTACCGGCATCCGGTCAGCGTATTCGCTCCAGCGGAAGCTTCGCGCGCACCCGCCAACCGCCTTCGTGGGGACCGGTGTCGGCCCGGCCGCCGAGCAGTGACGCCCGCTCCCGTATCCCGCGCAGCCCGCTTCCCCCGCCCGTGCTGAAGGAGGGGCGCTCCGGCAGCGGGTTCGTCACCTCCAGCTCCAGTCCGTCCTTCACCATCTCGATCCGCACGCGGACCGGAACGGGGCCGCAGTGGCGCAGCACGTTGGTGAGCGCCTCCTGCAGGATCCGGTACCCCTCCCGGGTGACGGGACCGGGCAACTTCTCCAGCGGGCCCGTCAGTTCGGCGTCCACCGCAGCCCCCGAGGCGCGGGCCGACTCCAGCAGCCGGTCCGCCTCCGCCAGGGTCGGCCGCTGAGAGGCCGGCTGAGCCGACTCCCGCAGTACCAGCAGCACCCTCTCCAGGTCCTCCAGCGCCGCCCGCCCCGTCTCCTCGATGGCGTTCAGCGCGCGGTCCGTGAACTGCGGATCGCCGGCGGCCCGCGCGGCTCCGGCCTGGACGACCGCCACCGTCAGCGCGTGTCCGATGGAGTCGTGCAGCTCCCGCGCGATCCGCGTCCGCTCCAGCAGCTGCTCCGTACGCACCTCCAGCGCGCTGAGCCGCTCGGCGGCCGACGGCCCCAGCAGCCGGCCGGCCACCAGGGTGATCACCTCGCCCAGCAGGACCACGACCACCATGAGCAGGACCAGCGGCAGGGGCGCGAGCAGCGCGGCGGCCCAGGGCGGGAGCGGGGACGGCAGCAGCCAGTCCAGGTCGTCGTTGGGCCCGAACCCGAAGGCGAACCCGATGAGGTCGACGGTGATGACCGGCAGCCAGACCGTGGCGGCCACGGCGACCCCGGCGAAGAGCATCCTGGTCTGCAGCCACAGCAGCGTCCGCCAGCGGTCGCCCCAGCGCGCGGACGGCTCCGCGCTTATCGTGCCTTCGGCGCCGCCCCGCTCGTAGGGAGCGAGAAGGAACCGCGCCTGAAGCCCCTCGGCCGCCCGCACCCAGGGCACGAAGCCGAACGGCACGACGATCAGCAGCGGCATCCACGGCATCTCGGGCGCTATGAACAGCCATATGGCCAGCAGCAGCACGGGCACGCACAGGTGCAACCAGCGGGAGTAGGTCACCGGTTGGAGCGGGGCGCGCAGGAGTCGGTACATGCCTTCATCGTGGCAGCAGCCGATCACCGGGCGTCTCCCCCGTACGGGGGAGACGGGACCCTCGCACGGGGGAGGAAGGGGGAGGGGCCGGACGAGGAATCTTGAGCCATGAACAGCATCGAGCTCCGAGAACTGACCAAGGAATACGGCTCCTCCCGGGCCGTGGACCAGCTGACCTTCGACGTCCTGCCCGGCCGGGTCACCGGCTTCCTCGGCCCCAACGGGGCGGGCAAGTCGACCACGATGCGCCTGCTGCTCGGCCTGGACCGCCCGACCTCGGGCACGGCCACCATCGGCGGCCGGCGCTACCGCGACCTCCCCGACCCGCTGCGCCGGGTCGGAGCGCTCCTGGACGCCCAGGCGGCCCACGGAGGGCGGACCGCGCGGGACCACCTGCTGATGCTCGCGGCGGCCGGCCGGCTCCCGGCGGGCCGGGTGCGGGAGGTCATGGAGCAGACCGGCATATCCTCGGTCTCCGGCCGGCGGATCAAGTCCTTCTCCCTCGGCATGCGCCAGCGCCTGGGCATCGCCTCGGCCCTGCTGGGCGACCCCGAGGTGCTGCTCCTGGACGAGCCCACCAACGGCCTCGACCCGGAGGGCATCGTCTGGATCCGAGAGCTGCTGCGCGGCCTGGCCGACGACGGCCGCACGGTCCTGGTCTCCAGCCACCTGATGTCGGAGACCGCCGCCTTCGCCGACCACCTGATCGTCCTCGGGCGGGGCCGGCTGCTGGCCGACACGTCGATGGAGGAGTTCATCGACGCCCGCAGCACCCCCCGGGTGCGGTTGCGCACCTCCGAACCGGCCCGGCTGCGGGAGGCCCTGGCCCGGGAGGGGTTCGAGCTGGCCGACGCCGATGGCGGGAGCTGGACGGTCGAGGGCATACAGGCCGAGCGGCTCGGCCGGCTCGCCGCCCAGGAGGGCGTACCCGTCCTGGAACTCGCCGACGAGCGGGCCTCGCTGGAACAGGCCTACCTCGATCTGACCGCCGAACACGCCCAGTTCGCCGCCACCCACTGACCCCTCGCCCGAAGGAGGCCCCGCCATGAGCACCGCCCTGCCCATCCGCCCCGTCCTGCACTCGGAATGGATCAAGATACGGTCCCTGCGCGGCAGCCTCGCCGCGCTGATCGCCGTCCCCGCCGCCACGGTGGGCATCCAGGCGCTCGCCGCCGCCGCGATAGGCCAGTCCGAGAGGGGAGCCCTGGGGGAGGACCCCCTCTTCGCCTCCTACTACGGCATCCTCTGGGGCCAGATCGCCGCCATGGCCTTCGGCACGACCACCCTGTCGGCCGAGTTCCACAACGGCGCCCTGCGCACCTCGCTCGCGGCGGTCCCCGGCCGCACCCGCTTCTACCTGTCGAAGATGACCGTGATCGGAGGACTGGCCCTCGCCGTCGGCCTGGTCACCGGTTTCCTGACCTTCGTCGCCGGTCAGGCCTTCATGGGCCCCTACGCCCTCCACCTCGGCGACCCCGGAAGCTACCGCGCCATCGTCGGCAGCGGCCTCTACCTCGCCCTGATCGCCCTGCTCGCGGCCGGGCTGACGGCCCTGCTCCGCAGCGGAGCGCTCGTACTGAGCCTGCTCATACCCCTCCTCCTGATGGTGTCCTTCATCGTGGGTGCGGCCACGGGCGGGGTGGCCGAGTTCCTGCCGGACCGGGCCGGACAGCTGGTGATGCACGGAGCACCAGGGGGCCACCTCGGTCCCTGGAGCGGGCTGGGCGTCCTGGCCCTGTGGGCCGGTGCCGCGCTGGCCGGCGGCTGGCTGGCGGTGCGGCGCAGGGCGGCTTGACGCAGGGCCAGTTGTCAGTGGTGCCCGGGATACTGACGGCATGACCACGGCAGAGCACCTCGACACGATCGACCGGCTCCTGGCCACGGCCTTCCCGACCGGGCCGGAGGGCGGCCCGGGGCACGGCGGAGGCCCGGGGCATCTCCTGGTCACGCTCAGCACGACCCGCGACTTCCGGTTCGATGACGGTTCGGGCCGGGAGGAGGCGGCCGATCAGATCGACGCCGAGTGCGAGGCCCTGGTCCAGGCCCTGACCGGCCGCTGGGGCGAGCCGCAGGTCTTCGCCGTGGGCTCCCTGCGGGACCGGGGGTTCGCGGGGGAGGGGATACCGGAGCCCTGGGACGAGATCGGGCACACCACCGGCCACGTGCACCTGTGGCGGGCCGGGGAGCGGTGGCTGGTGGTGTACGTCGCCCAGTGGGAGGTGGAGTTCCCCTACCTGCTGACGGCGGTGACCACCGTGACCGACCCGCCCTAGCGGCCCTCCGCCGCCTCGCGGAGGCGGGCGTACTCCTCGGCCATGGTCGCGGCGGTCCAGTGGGCGTTGAGGCCGCTCGGGTTCGGCAGCGCCCAGATGCGGGTGGTGCCGATGGTGCGCTCCTGCGGGCCGATGACGGCCTTCCGCTCGCCGTAGGCGGTGCGGTAGGCGGTGATCCCCACCACGGCCAGCCACCGGGGGCGCAGCCGCTCCACCTTCGCCGTCAGGATCCGGCCGCCCTCGCGGAACTCCTCGGCGCTCAGCTCGTCGGCGCGGGCGGTGGCCCGGGCGACGACGTTGGTGATGCCGAGGCCGTAGGAGAGCAGCTCCCGCTGCTCGGCGGGGGCCAGCCGGCGGGGGGTGAAGCCGGACAGGTGCAGGACCGGCCAGAAGCGGTTGCCGGGGCGGGCGAAATGGTGGCCCGTCGCGGCGGAGAGGAGGCCCGGGTTGATACCGCAGAACAGCACACGCAGACCGCCCGCGACCACGTCCGGGAGGACGCGGTCGCGGGCGGCTTCGAGCTCATCGGGGGTCAGAGGATCGACCCGGGGGCGTAACCGGCGGCTTCCGGGTGCTCCTTGGCGATGGCCTCGATACGGGAGACCACGCTCGCGACCTGGTCGCCCGCGGCGCCCGTGAAGGACAGCTTGTCGGCCATCAGGGCGTCCAGCTGCGCGCGGTCCAGCGGCATCCGGTCGTCGGCCGCGAGCTTGTCGAGGAGCTCGTTGCGCTCGGCGCCCTGCTCGCGCATGGCCAGGGCGGAGGCGACGGCGTGCTCCTTGATGACCTCGTGCGCGGCCTCGCGGCCGACACCGGCCCGCACCGCGCCCATCAGGACCTTGGTGGTCGCGAGGAACGGCAGGTAGCGGTCCAGCTCGCGGGCCACGACGGCCGGGAAGGCGCCGAACTCGTCGAGGACCGTCAGGAAGGTCTCCAGCAGGCCGTCGAAGGCGAAGAAGGCGTCCGGCAGGGCCACCCGGCGGACGACGGAGCAGGAGACGTCGCCCTCGTTCCACTGGTCGCCGGCCAGCTCGCCCGTCATCGAGGCGTAGCCGCGCAGGATGACCATCAGGCCGTTCACGCGCTCGCAGGAGCGGGTGTTCATCTTGTGCGGCATCGCGGAGGAGCCGACCTGGCCGGGCTTGAAGCCCTCGGTGACCAGCTCGTGGCCGGCCATCAGGCGGATCGTCTTCGCGATCGACGACGGGGCGGCGGCCAGCTGCACCAGGGCGGTGACCACGTCGTAGTCGAGGGAGCGCGGGTAGACCTGGCCGACCGAGGTGAACGCCTGCGCGAAGCCGAGGTGGGCGGCGATGCGCTGCTCCAGGTCGGCCAGCTTGGCGGTGTCCCCGCCCAGCAGGTCGAGCATGTCCTGGGCGGTGCCCACCGGGCCCTTGATCCCGCGCAGCGGGTAGCGCTGGAGGAGGTTCTCCAGGCGGTCGTAGGCGACCAGCAGTTCGTCGGCGGCGGTCGCGAAGCGCTTGCCCAGGGTGGTGGCCTGCGCGGCGACGTTGTGGGAGCGGCCGGCCATGACCAGCTCGGCGTGCTCGCCGGCGAGCTTGCCGAGGCGGGCGAGGACGGCGACGGTGCGGTCGCGGGCGAGCTCCAGCGAGAGCCGGATCTGCAGCTGCTCGACGTTCTCGGTGAGGTCGCGGGAGGTCATGCCCTTGTGGACGTGCTCGTGGCCGGCGAGGGCGTTGAACTCCTCGATCCGGGCCTTCACGTCGTGCCGGGTGACCTTCTCGCGCTCGGCGATGGAGGCGAGGTCGACGGTCTCCAGGACGCGCTCGTAGTCGGCGAGCGCGGCGTCCGGGACCTCGATGCCGAGGTCCTTCTGGGCGCGCAGGACGGCGAGCCACAGCCGCCGCTCCAGCGTCACCTTGTACTCGGGGGACCACAGGACGGCGAGCTCCGCGGAGGCGTAGCGGCCGGCCAGGACATTGGGGATGCGGGGCTTGGCTGTCACGTGTAGGGATTCTACTGGGGCTTGAGCTGTGCGTTTACGCAGGTGGGGGCAGTGCTCGCAATTGTGGCTTGCTACAAGAGCGGCGGGGTGCCGTATGGCAGAAGCTCCGGGCGCTTCGGGGGGCGGCCGTCGCCCGAGGAGCGGCCCGTCAGACGGCGGCCGATCCAGGGCAGCAGGTGCTGCCGGGCGAAGCGCAGGTCCTCGGTGCGCCGGACGCCCCAGCCCGGGGCGGAGGCGGGCGGCAGGGGCGCCCGCCAGTCCTCCTCTGCGGGCAGCTCCAGGGCCTGCCAGACGGCCTCCGCCACCCGGCGGTGCCCCTCGTCCGTCAGGTGCAGCCGGTCGACGTCCCACAGGCGCGGATCCCCGAGCACCGGGGCCCCGTACAGGTCCACCAGCACCGCGCCGTGGCGTGCGGAGAGCTCCTCGAGGATGCCGAAGAGCTCCTCCATGCGCGGCCGGAAGCGCTCCATCACCGGACCGTTGCGGCCCGGCGAGCGCATCAGGACGAGCCGTCCGCAGGAGGGCGCGAGCAGCTCCACCGCGGCCTCCAGGTGACCCCGGACGCGCCCCATGTCCACCTTGGGCCGCAGGGCGTCGTTGAGCCCGCCCACCAGGGTCACCACGTCCGCGCGCATCGCCGCAGCGGCCGGGGCCTGGTCCTCGGCGATCTGCCCGATCAGCTTCCCGCGCACCGCGAGGTTCGCGTAGCGGAAGCCCGGCTCGCGCGCCGCCAGCCGGGTGGCGAGGAGGTCGGCCCAGCCCCGGTAGGAGCCGTCCGGAAGCAGGTCGGACATGCCCTCGGTGAAGGAGTCGCCGACCGCGACGAAACTGGTGTAAGACACATTCATCCCCATGGCGCAGCGATGCTACCGCGCGGTACCCCGGCCCCGCAGGGCCGGGGCACCAAGGACCCGCTCGGGCCCCGCCTAGGCCGAGGCCGGCTTCCCGAAGAGCTCGCGCAGGACGTCCTCCATCGTCACCAGCCCCGTCATGGCCCCGTCCGCCCCCTGGACCGCCGCCAGGTGGGTGCGGCTGGCCCGCATGGCGGTCAGCACGTCGTCCAGCGGGGTCTCCGCCCGCACCTGCGCGATCGGGCGCAGCGCCGACACCGGGAAGGGCTCGTCCCGCTCCACCACGTCCAGGGTGTCCTTGACGTGCAGGTAGCCGAGGATCCGCCGCTGCCCGTCGACGACGGGGAAGCGGGAGTAGCCGGACTCGGCCGACAGCCGCTCCAGCCCGGCGGCGGTGATCCCCTGCCGGGCCCGGACCACCCGGTCCACGGGCAGCGCCACATCGGCGACGGGCCGGCGCCCCAGTTCCAGGGCGTCGTGCAGCCGCTCGCTCGCCCGGCCGTCGATCAGCCCGGCCTCATTGGAGTCCTTGACCATCCGGGCCAGCTCGTCGTCAGAGAAGGTGGCCGCGACCTCGTCCTTCGCGTCCACCCGCAGCAGCCGCAGCAGGGTGTTGGCGAAGGCGTTGATGGCGAAGATCACGGGCTTCAGGGCGTGGGCCATCGCCACCAGCGGCGGCCCCAGCAGCAGCGCCGTGCGCACCGGCTCGGCCAGCGCCACGTTCTTCGGCACCATCTCGCCGAAGAGCATGTGCAGGTACGTGGCCAGCGCCAGCGCGATCACGAAGGAGATCACGTGCGTCAGGCCGGAGGGCACCCCGAGGGCGTCGAGCAGCGGGCCCAGCAGGTGCGCGATGGCCGGCTCGGCCACGACGCCCAGCACCAGGGTGCACAGGGTGATGCCCAGCTGGGCCGCCGCCATCAG
>NZ_JBFBGN010000086.1:0-30965 GCF_040684675.1 Streptomyces sp. NPDC089915
GCGGGTGCTGATCGACGAGACGCCCGACCTGGAGGTGGTGGCCGAGGCCGGCACGGGCGCGGAGGCCGTCGAACGGGCCGCCGCGCACGGACCCGACGTGGTGGTGATGGACATCCGGATGCCGGGCATGGACGGCATCGAGGCCACCCGTCGGATCACCGGCGGGCCGGGAGCGCCCCGGGTGCTGGTCCTGACCACCTTCGACGAGGACGAGCACGTCTACGGGGCGCTGCGCGCGGGCGCGAGCGGGTTCGCGGTCAAGGACATGGCCCTGGAGGACATCCTCGCGGCCGTCCGCGTGGTCGCCGCCGGGGACGCCCTGATCGCCCCGGGCGTCACCCGCCGCCTGATCGCGGACTTCGTCCGGGGACCCGGCCCCGCCCCCGGCCGGTCCGCGCGGCCGCTCGCGGGCGTCACCGACCGGGAGCGGGAGGTCCTCACCCTGGTGGGGCGGGGCCGGTCGAACGGGGAGATCGCCGAGGAACTGTTCATCTCCGTCGCCACCGCGAAGGCCCATGTGGCCCGCCTCTTCGGGAAGCTGGGGGCCCGCGACCGGGTCCAGCTGGTGATCACGGCGTACGAGTGGGGCCTGGTCTCCCCGTCCGGCGACAGGCCCTAGACCGTCGGACCGGGTGCCGAGCCGTCGGTGCGGCCGGCCTCCCGGGCCGCCCGTTCCACCCGGTCGCGGTGCTCCCGCCACCACGCCGTGTCGCCGGGGGGTACGCACTCGCCGTCGACCCGCAGGCCGGTGGTGGCGTCGACCAGTTCGCGGACGATGTCGGCGTGCCCGGCGTGCCTGCCGGTCTCGGAGATCATGTGCACCAGGCTCCGGTGCAGCGTGGTCTCGTTCCCGGCGCCCCACGCCACCCGGCCGACGGAGTCCAGGTCCAGCGATCCGATCGTCTCGTCCGAGTGGGCCCACACGGCGCGGTACAGCCCGGTGATCCGCTCCCGGGACTCCTCCGGGGTGGCCCACAGGTCCGCGTTGGGCTCGGCGGCGCCGGTGATCCACAGACCCGGCGCCTCGAAGGGCCGGCCGAAGGTGGCGCCGAAGTACAGGGCCTCGGCCCCGGTCAGGTGTTTCACCAGGCCCAGCAGGTTGGTGCCGGAGGGGGTCAGGGGGCGCCGCACGTCGTACTCGCCGAGCCCCTCCAGCTTCCAGAGCAGGGCGTCGCGGGCGTCCTGGAGGTACACGCGCAGGTCTTCTTTGGGATCCGTTCCGGTCGTCGTCATGTGGCGAGTCTGCCGCGCCGGAGATCATCGGCCATCCGATTTTCGGGTCACGCCGGCTGACCCGCCCGCGCACGAGAACGGCCGGGCCCGGCCCCCTGAGGGGGCCGGGCCCGGCCGTCGTGCGTGCGGGGGAAGGGGGTCAGGAACGCTTCTGCGCGTCCTTCTGCGCCTTCTCCGCCTGCTTCTCCTTGATGCGGACGGCCTCCTTGCGGACCTCGGCCTGGGTGGTGCGCTCCTTCTGCAGCCACTCCGGGTTGTCCTGCTTCAGGGCCTCGATCTGCTCCGTGGTGAGCGCCTCGGTGACCCCGCCGCGGGCGAGGCCGGCGATGGAGACGCCCAGCTTCGAGGCGACGACCGGGCGCGGGTGCGGGCCGTTGCGCCGCAGCTCCACGAGCCAGGCGGGCGGCTCGGCCTGGAGTGCGTTCAGCTCGGTGCGCGAGACCACGCCCTCCTGGAACTCTGCGGGGGTGGCCTCGAGGTACACACCCAGCTTCTTCGCCGCGGTCGCGGGCTTCATCGTCTGGGTGCTCTGGTGCGACGTCATGCTCCAAGGGTATCGAGCATGTGCGCGGGCTCCGACCACGACCGGTAACCTTGCGGGGTGACAGGCTCGGATGCATCCCCTTCGTTCCGGCTCGCCTATGTCCCGGGAGTGACGCCCACCAAGTGGGTGCGGATCTGGAACGAGCGGCTGCCCGACGTTCCGCTGACCCTCGTCGGCGTGAGCGCCGCCGAGGCGTTCGCCGCGCTGCGCGCCGGTGACGCCGACGCCGGGTTCGTCCGGCTGCCCGTGGACGGCGCGGACCTCAGCGCGATCCCCCTCTACACCGAGACCACCGTGGTCGTGGTCCCCAAGGACCACGTCGTGGCCGCCGTGGACGAGGTCTCCACCGAGGACCTGGCCGACGAGATCGTGCTCCACCCGCTGGACGACGTCCTCGGCTGGGAGACGCTGCCCGGCAAGCCCGCCTTCGAACGGCCCGCCACCACGGCGGACGCGATCGAGCTGGTGGCGGCGGGTATCGGCGTCCTCGTCGTCCCGCAGTCCCTCGCCCGCCTGCACCACCGCAAGGACCTCACCTACCGGACGGTGACGGACGGCCCCGCCTCGCGGGTCGCGCTGTCCTGGCCGGAGGAGAAGACCACCGACATGGTCGAGGACTTCATCGGCATCGTCCGGGGCCGGACCGTGAACAGCTCGCGCGGCCGCCAGGCGGCGCCCGCGCAGCCCAAGCAGGAGCGCAAGGCCGCCCCGGCGAAGAAGACCGGCGGCAAGGGCACCGGCAAGCCGGCGGCCCGGTCGGGCGGCAAGCCGAACGCCCGCGGCGCGGCCGCCCCCAAGCGCGGCGGCGGCAAGCCGCGCCGCCGCCCGTAGCCCCGGGCCGCTCCGTCAGGCCGGTGCGTCCCGTTCCGGCGGTGCGTCCGTCCGGGTGTGCACCGGTTCCGGCGGTGCGTCCGTCCGGGGGTGTTCCCGTTCCGGCGGTGCGTCCGGCGGTGCATCCGTCCGGGGGTGCACCGGGTCCGGGCCGGACGCCGGGGCGCGGAGGGTGACCAGCCGGTAGGCCGGGGTCCGCTTCGGGCGGCGGTCGCCGCCGCGCAGCCCCCGCGCCTGCTGGACGGCCGCGTCCACGAGGGCCGCCACCAGGGGGTTCGCCCGGCGCAGCCGCAGCAGCTGGTCCGAGCGCAGGCCGACGGCCGTCGCGGCCGTGCCGGTGTGCCCGCCCCGGGCCACGGCCTGCAGGAACAGCCGCAGCCCCAGCCCGCCGATCCGTCCCCGGCCCGGGACCCGGTGGGCGGCCGCCAGGGCCGTCGCCGCCGCGAGGGCGGCCTCGAAGGCGGGGTCCTGGGCCCGCCACCCGGCGAGCAGCGCCTCGGGGATCCCGGCGGCCGCGGCGCAGCCCGCCGGACCGAGGCCCAGGGCGGCCGCGTACACGGCCCGGGCGCGGCGGCCGCTGTTCTCGGCCTGCAGATCGGGGTCCGGGTCCAGCGCGGCGGCCAGGGCGCGGTCGGCGTCCTCGGCCGCGGAGAGGCCCGCCACCAGCCGCCGGGCCCACTCCCGGCGGCGCTCCGGTTCGTCCTGTGCCCGCTCGTCCACGGTCCGTGTGCCTCCCGCCCGGCTCCTCCGGGTCTCCTCGTCCCATTGTGCGACCGCGGCGCGATCCTTCGCGGAAACGTCTCGGCAGGCGGGCGGCGGCGGCCGGCCCTCGCGTTGCGCCCCGGGGAGCGGGCGGGCAGGGTCGGTGGGGCGGCTCCCTCGCAGGAAGGTCGGACCATGCCCATCGCCACCGTCAACCCCGCCACAGGCCGGACCCTGCGCACCTTCGACGCGCTCGACGCCGACGGCATCGAGCGCTGTCTGGACGAGGCGGCGCGCACGGCCGCCTCCTACCGGCGCACCACCTTCGCCGAACGCTCCGCACTCCTCGGCCGGACGGCCGACCTGCTGGAGGCGGAGGGCGAGGACATCGCCCGCACCATGACCATCGAGATGGGCAAGCCCCTGGCCGCCGCCCGCGCCGAGGCGGCCAAGTGCGTCAAGGCGATGCGCTGGTACGCCGCCCACGCCGAGGGCCTCCTCGCCGACGAGCACCCCGCCGGCCCCGACGTCCGCGACGCCGGGGCCTCGGCCGTCCTGGTGCGCTACCGGCCCCTCGGTGTGGTGCTCGCCGTCATGCCGTGGAACTTCCCGCTCTGGCAGGTCGTACGGTTCGCCGCCCCCGCCCTGATGGCCGGCAACGTGGGCCTGCTGAAACACTCCTCGAACGTCCCCCAGACGGCCCTCTACCTGGGCGACCTCTTCCGGCGGGCCGGTTTCCCGGAGGGCTGCTTCCAGACCCTGCTGATCGGCTCGGGCCCCGTCGAGGGCATCCTGCGCGACCCGAGGGTGGCCGCCGCCACCCTGACCGGCAGCGAACCGGCCGGGCGGGCCGTGGCCTCGGTCGCCGGGGACGAGGTCAAGAAGACCGTCCTGGAGCTGGGCGGCAGCGACCCGTACATCGTGATGCCCTCCGCCGACGTCGCCCGCGCGGCGCGGACCGCCGTGACGGCGCGGGTGCAGAACAACGGCCAGTCCTGCATCGCCGCCAAGCGGTTCATCGTCCACACCGACGTCTACGAGGAGTTCGCCCGGCTCTTCACGGAGGGCATGGCGGCGCTGACCGTCGGCGACCCGATGCGGGAGTCCACCGACGTCGGGCCACTGGCCACCGAGAGCGGCCGGGCCGACGTGGAGGAGCTCGTCGACGACGCCGTCCGGCACGGGGCCACCGTCCTGTGCGGCGGCCGGCGCCCGCCGGAGCACCCGGACGGCTGGTTCTACGAGCCCACCGTGCTCGCCGACGTCACCCCGCGGATGCGGATCGACCTGGAGGAGACCTTCGGGCCCGTCGCCACCCTGTACCGGGTGGGCAGCCTCGACGAGGCCGTGGAGCGGGCCAACCACACCCCGTTCGGGCTCAGCTCGAACGTCTGGACCCGGGACGAGGCCGACCTGGAGCGCTTCGTCCGCGACCTGGAGGCCGGCGGTGTCTTCGTCAACGGGATGACGGCCTCCCACCCCGCCCTCCCCTTCGGCGGCGTCAAGCGGTCGGGTTACGGGCGGGAGCTGTCCGGCCACGGCATCCGGGAGTTCTGCAACATCACCACCGTGTGGCGGGCGGCGGACCCGGCCTGAGCCTCACGGGCCCATGAGGTCCTGGACATGGTCGGTGATCATGTCCAGGATCCCGGCGGCCGACTTCTCGTCGCCGAGCACCAGCAGGGCGAGGGTCAGCCCGTCCGTCATCGCGGCCAGATAGCCGGCCAGCACGGAGACCGGGACCCGGGGGACCAGTCCGGTGTCGTGGCCCAGCTGCCGGATGAGCTCCTCGTAGGTGTCCCGGTACATCGCGTACTGGCGGCGCGCCAGGTGCTCGAACCCCGGCCGGCGCAGGGCGTACTGGGTGAGCTCGTACGTCAGCATGTGCTCGCCGGGCTGGGCGCACACGTGGTCCCAGTACGCCTGGAAGCCCGCCCGGATCGTCTCGCGCAGGGTGGGCTTCGGGCGGATCGCCTCCCGCACCACCGTGACGTAGTGGGCGGTGATCGCCTCGATGACCGCTTCGAGCAGGGCCTGCTTGGAGTCGAAGCAGTAGTGGACGACGCTCAGCGACACCCCGGCCTCGGCCGCGATGGACCGGGTCGTGGTGCGGGCGACCCCGTCGCGGGTCATCGCGCGGATCGCGGCCTCGGTCAGCTGGGCCCGGCGCTCCGCCGACGGCATCCGGGCCATGGGACCCCTCTCGTTCACGCACCGGAGCGGGGGCCGGCCGGACCGGCCGGCCCCCGCCGCCTCAGCTGCTGAAGACGCCCACCTCGTGCAGGGAGTAGCCCCACTGGGTGGCGCGCCGCACCCCCTGGACGCGGAGGTAGCGGGCCGTCACCCCGTCGAACCGGGCCGTGTCCAGGCCGCCGTCGCTGTCGGACGTGGACCAGACCGTCTGCCAGTTCGAGCCGTCCGTGGACGTCTCGATCCGGTACGCCTTCCCGTACGCGCGCTCCCAGTCGAGGGTGACCCGGCCGACGCGGTGCGCCGAGCCGAGGTCGACGCGCAGCCACTGGTCGTCGTTCCACTCGCTGGCCCAGCGGGTGCCCGAGTCGCCGTCCACGGCCCGGGCGGGCGAGTAGTCGACGAAGGGGTTCCACCACTCCGAGGTGGACGCCGAGGCGGAGGACCCGGCGGCCAGGTTGACGCTTCCCTGGTGCTTCTCGGAGGCGCCCCAGGTGGTGAGGTAGGACTCGGCGCCCTTGAAGAGGTCGTCGACCACGCCCTGGCCGCCGACCTGCCGGATGTCCTCGATCCAGTCGGGGACCAGGCCGTAGTGGGCGGCGCCGTCGGTGTTGAGGTCCCAGGTGCGCTCACCGGTGGTCTGGCGGTCGATGACGGAACCGCCGTCGGTGCTGCGGAAGGGGTACTTCACCGGGTTCGGGGTGTCGGCGCCCCGGGGTCCGGGCCAGCCGCCGACGCCGTTCATGTCGGTGCCGTACCCGTAGCCGACCTGGTACTTGTCGCGCAGCGCCTTCGTCCGGGCGGCCTCGCCGCTGAACCCCTCGGCGCCGTTCATGTACTGCGCGGCGAACCCGCCCAGCTTGTAGAGGCGTTCGGTCCAGCCCAGGTCCATCCAGCTGTGCGAGGAGATCACGCCGGGGTAGGACTCGGACTCCAGGATGTCGAAGGCCCGCCCCGCGGCCTTGACGCTCATGTGGTCGACCTCGAGCATCATCTTCCGCTTCATCATCCCGCGCACCGCGTACTCGCCGAGCTCGGTGAGGCCGCGGCTGTTGCACTGGGCGCCGGCCGCGTACGAGGGGACCGCGACCCCGGCGGGCAGTTCCTTCTGCGCCGTCGGCGCGGGTGCCAGGCCGATCGGGTTGTCGTGCTGCGGGCCGGCGCACTGCTCGGTCTGCCAGAAGGTTCCGGTCGACAGGAACTGGCCGACGTTGATCGCCGTGCCCAGGGCGCCCTCGTCGAAGCGCACCCCGCACAGGGCGTTGTCGAACTTGTGGCACAGGAACATGCTGCGCACGCCCAGCCCGTACAGCTCGTCCAGGCCCCGGTCGATGTCCGCCTTGGAGCACTGGGCCACGTCGAGGATCTGCTTGCAGCCGAAGGGCTCGGAGGTCTCCACCCCCATGACCACGGCCAGCTTGCCCTGCTTGACCACCTCACGGGCCTGGTCGGAGCTGGTGACGATGCGGAACCAGCCCTTCCCGGGGCCGCCGTACATCTTGTCGATGAAGGCCTGCATGTCGTAGGTCTTCTGCGCCTCCAGGCGGATGGCCGTCATCTCGTCGCAGCCGCGGTCCTTGAAGAAGTAGACCGAGCAGATCACCCCGTTGGTGACCAGGTCGTTGACGAGGACCCGCTGGCCGCCGCGCCAGGCGCGCTCGACCCAGGCGTAGTAGTTCTGCTGGTGGGTCAGGGAGTCGTGGGCGGGCCAGTCCTTGAAGGTGGGCCAGCCGACGGGGTCGTGCTTGCCGTCCCCGCCCTTGGTGATGAAGTCGAAGACGGCGAGGCTGCCGTCGGGGTAGTGCTCGGGGCAGTCCTTGAGGGCGTCGGCGACACCCATCTCGGAGAAGGGCTTGCCGCAGATGAGCCGGCCGCCGAAGCCCTCGTTCGACATCAGGTGGTCGTGGGCGTCGACGAAGCCGCGGACCCTGCCCTGGGCGTCGGTGCCCTTGAAGGGCTCGCCGGTCACGTTGATGCCGGAGTCCGGCTGCGGCCGGGCGATGGGGTTCCACCAGCCGGGATCGGCCGCGGCGCCGGCGGCCGAGCTGGGCGCGGGGGCGAGCGCCATGGCGAGGACGGCGATCAGTACGGACAGGAGCGCGATGGGGCGGCGCCGCCCGCGCCGGCGGCGCGGGCGCGGAGGGGGGTGAGGGGTCAAGGTGATCACTCAGGCCTTCGGTCGGCGGAGAGCGCGGTCGAAATCAAGGCATGAATTTGTCATGCCCCGCACAACATTGGCCATGAGAATCCCTACTGGCGCGTAAGGAGTCAAGGGTCCGGGACGCTTGACCTGATGGGGATTCAGCTCGCCGCCGGGTGCCGGTGCTTTCGGGCCGTCCCGGCCGGCGGCACGCCGGGAAGGGGTGTCCGGAATGCGGTGAGGAGGTCCGGGCCCGCTCCTAAAGTCGGACGCATGAACGAGACCAGTGACAGCAGGGGAGCGGCGGCGCGGTCCCGGCGCGGAGTGCTGAAGGCGGCCATCGCCGGGGCCGGGGTGGCGGCGGCCGGGGCGGCGGCCGGCCTTCAGGGGGCGGGTGCCGCCCGCGCGGACGAGCGGCGCTGCGCGGCGCCCGTGTTCGTGCTCGTACACGGGGCCTGCGGGAACTCCCACGAGTGGGCGCCCGTCCTCGCCGAGCTGGCACTGCGCGGCCACAAGGCGGTCGCCGTAGACCTGCCCGGGCACGGGCGCGGCGCCTACTACCCGGCCTCCTACCAGACCCCGCAGGACCCGGAGGCGCTGCGCACCGAGCCCTCGCCGCTCGGGAAGCTGACCCTCGACGACTTCGCCGAACACGTCGTGGGCGTCGTACGGCGGGCCTCCCGCCTCGGCGCCGTCGTCCTGGCCGGCCGGGGCATGGGCGGGGTGACCCTCAACGCGGTCGCCAACCGGGTGCCGGAACTGATCTCCCACCTGGTGTACGCCTCCGCGTACTGCGCGACCGGGCACACCTCCGCCGAGCGGCTCATGTCCACCCCCGAGGCCTCCACCAGCGCCCTGTCGCGGATGGACCGGATCGAGACCCCGCCCGCACTCGGCGTCGACCGGACCGACTGGCGCTCCGGCGCCCCCGCGTTCCTCGCGGCGGCCAAGGAGGCCCTCGCCGCGGACCGGACCGACGCCGAGGTGCGGGCGCTGCTCGCCACCCTGGAGCCCGACGAGTCGGCGGCGATCGCCGCGGCCGACTGCCGGGGGATCCCGGACGGGTGGGGGCGGGTGCCGCGCACCTTCCTGCGGTTCACCCGGGACCGGGCGATCCCGCTCGCCCTCCAGGACCTGATGATCCGCGAGGCGGACGCGGCCACCCCGCGCAACCGCTTCCGCGTCCGCTCCCTGGCCGCCCCGCACGTGGGCCCCCGGGACGCGGCGGTGTGGGCGGACGAGCTGGAACTGGCCGCCGGCGCCTGCCGCTGACCGGTGGGCGGTGCGGGGAGGTCAGCGGCCGGGGGCCATGTCGTACGTGACCCACATGGTCCGGGTCGCCACCTGGTCGTACTTGGACCGGGCCCGGTGGTTGTCGTCGGCGGTGATCCACCGCACGACGCTCCAGCCGCGCTCCGCCGCCAGCTCGCGCAGGGCGCCGAGCAGCAGGTCGGCCGCGCCGCCGCCGCGGTGCTCGGGGGCCACGAACAGGTCGTCCAGGAAGCAGCCGGTCGTCGCGGACAGCGGGCGGGCGAAGGTGCGGTGGTGGGCCAGGCCGACCAGCCTGCCCTGCGCGTCCTCGGCGACCAGGGCGCTCACCTCGTGCGCCGGGTCGTTGATCCACGACCACACCGTGGCCGCGGCCTCCTCGGTCTGCTCCACCCGGTAGAACTCGGCGTAGCCCCGGTACAGGGCGCGCCACTGGGCGAAGTCCCCGGGCTGGGCGGCGCGGACCAAGATGTCGGACATGGCGGGGATCTCCTGGGATCGGGGCTCGGGGAACCGATCATGCCGGAGCCTCCGGCGGCCCGGGATGCGCCGCCGTGTCCAAAGCCGGGCCGTCCTCCCTCCGCCGTGGACAGGGGCGGACGCGGCGGAGCCCGGTCCGGCGGGGTGCCGGACCGGGCCCCTGGGAAGGCGCCGCGGGGTCGGTCAGCTCACGCGGAGGCTGACGTCGTCGACCACGAAGGAGGTCTGGAGGGACTGGTCCTCCACGCCCTGGAAACCGAGGGTGACGGTCTGCCCGGCGAACTGGGAGACGTCATAGCTCTTGAGCACGTAGCCGGATCCCGCGTCCACGTTGGACAGGGTCTCCAGGGTCTGGCCGCCCACCGAGACGGTGAACGTGTCGTAGACGGTGTTCTCGGTCTCGTCGGTGTCGATGTGCAGGTAGAAGGAGAGGCGGGCCGAGGAGCAGCCGGCCGGGAGGGTCAGCGACTGTGCGGCGCTGTCGGTGCGCGGGGAGCCCCAGCCGTTGAGCCACGCCATGTAGGCGCCGGCGTGCGGGGTCTCGCCGGCCTGGTTGGTGATGACGCCCGAGGTGGTGCTCCAGGGGCTGGTGCCGGTCTCGAAGCCGCCGTTGGCGACGGTCTCGGCCGGGGTGCAGCCACCGCCGCCCCCGCTGACCGTCAGGGTGTAGGTGGTGCTGTGGGTGGCGGTGCCGGTGCCGGTCACGGTCAGCGTGGCCGTGCCGGGGGCGGTGCCCGCGGCGACCTGGACGTTGAGGGTGGCGGACTGGCCGGACTGGACGGAGGAGGGGCTGAGGGTGGCGGTGACCCCGGCCGGTGCGCCCGAGACCGTCAGGGCGACGTTCTGGGGGCTGCCGCTGACGGTGGTGGTGTTCACCGTCGAGGTGACGCTGGAGCCCGGGGCGGCGGTGCCGGCGGCGGGGGAGGTGGCGAGGGAGAAGTCGGAGGCCGGGGCGGTGCCGCCGACGGCCTGCTTCCAGATGGTGTAGGCGACCCCGTCGGCGCTGCGGTCCAGGACCGTGGCGCTGATGTTGCTCGGGGTGTCGCAGGAGCTGTGGTAGCAGGAGTCGTAGGCGGCGTTCGCGGTGCCGCCCCACTTCGAGGCCTGTGCGGCGGTCTTGCGGGCGCTGGCGCCGGCCGCGTAGCCGGAGGTGGCGATGCCCGCCTGCTGGAAGGAGTAGTCGTCGCTGCGGCCCTGGCCCTCGGTGTTCTCCTCGGGGGCGAGGTTCAGCGAGGTCCAGTACGCCTTCAGGGGCGCGGCGGTCGTGGAGTTGAGGTTGTTGATGAAGTAGCCGCCGTTGGGCGAGCCGACCATGTCGAAGTTGTAGTAGCCCTTGATGGCGGCGCGCTGGGCGCTGCTCAGCTGGCCCACGTAGAACTTCGAGCCGTTGAGGCCCTGTTCCTCGTCGGTCCACCAGGCGAAGCGCACGTGCTTGGTCATGGCGGGGTTCTTCTGGGCCAGGACCAGCGCGTTCTCCAGCAGGGTCGCGGAGCCGGAGCCGTTGTCGTTGATGCCCGGGCCGGCGGAGACGCTGTCGAGGTGGGCGCCGAACATGACGGTCTGGTCGTCGGGGCCGCCCGGCCAGTCGGCGATCAGGTTGTTCGACGGGTAGGTGCAGGAGGTGCAGGCCTGCTCGGTGACGGTGTAGCCGGCCGCCTGGAGCCTGCCCTTGATGTAGGCGAGGGACTGGGTGTGGCCGCCGCTGCCGGCGCGGCGGTTGCCGCCGTTCTGCGAGGCGATGGTGCCCAGCTGGTTCAGGTGGGCCTGGACGTTGGCCGCGCTGATGTCCGGCGGGGTGTTGGGGTCGGGCTGGCCGCCGCCGACGGTCAGGGCGTAGTCGGCGGTGTGCGCCTGGGCGGAGCCCTGGCCCTTGACGGTGACCGTGGACGGGCCGGGTGCCGAGGTGGAGCTCGCCGACAGGGTCAGGGTGGAGGACTGGCCGGACTGCACGGTGGCCGGGTTGAAGGAGGCGGTGACCCCGGCGGGCAGGCCGCTCGCGGTGAGGGTGACCTGCTGGGCCTGGCCGGTGGTGGTGCTGGTGGCCACGGTGGTGGTCACCGAGGCGCCCTGCTGCACGCTGCCCGAGGCGGGGTTGAGGGTGAGCGAGAAGTCACCCTGTCCGCTGGGGGCGCAGGACGGGTCGCCGGACTGGGCGGGCACGCTGATGGCGTCCCAGGCGGCCTTGGTCTTGTTGAACAGGTCGCAGGAGGCGTCGAGGGACTTCGCGGAACTCAGCGTCGCCGTCCGGTACTTCTTGTAGGACATGCTGCTGGTCTTGAGCAGCATGCCGCCGTAGAAGATCTTGCCGGCGTTCTGTACGCCCACGCCGGTGACCGTGGACTGGTTGCAGGTGCTGCTGCTCGGCTTGCCGCCGCCGGGGTTGCTGCCCTCGGCCAGCAGGTAGAACCAGTGGTTCAGCGGTCCCGCGGCCGCGTGCACCTCGGTGCTCGGTATCGAGGAGCTGTAGCAGGAGGGGTCGTTGTTGACCGCCGAGGGGTTGTACATGTTCCGGATCGGGCCCCGGCCCTGGAGGTTGATCATCTCGCCGACGGTGTAGTCGGGGGTGTCGTACGGGGCGGGCTCGTTTGCGTAGGCCTCGGTGAGCGCGCCGAAGATGTCGCCGGTGCCCTCGCCCAGTCCGGACTCCTGGCCGCTGGTGCCGCCGGGGGTGTTGGTGTCGATGGCGTGCCCGTACTCGTGGCCCACGACGTCGATGCCGGCGATCCACTCGTTGGCGCTGTTGTGGCCGATGGTGACGGAGCTGCCGTCCCAGTACGCGTTGAGGTCGTTCAGGCCGACCTTGCCCGGGAAGCTGCGGCCGTTGCCGTCGACGCCGCTGCGGCCGAGCCACTGGCGCAGCATGTCCCACTGCTTCTGCGCGGCGAACATGAGGTCCGTGCACCCGGTCTCCTTGGAGGTCGGGTTGCCGGTGCCCCAGGAGTCCGAGGACTTCGAGAAGACGGTGCCGGTGCTGTAGTCCTGGCAGCTCAGGCCCGGGCGGTTGGGGTCGCGCAGGGAGTACGTGCCGCCGGAGGCGGTGGTGTCGACCGTCAGCGGGTTGGGGCCGTTCCACTTGCTGTTGCCGCTGCCCGCGACGACCTCGTCCCAGCGGTCGACGACCTTGCCGGTACGGGCGTCCACGTAGACGTGCATCCGGCTGGGCGCCGACTTCGTCGACCCGGTCAGGACCGTCTCCCAGGCCAGCACCGGCTTGTCGTCCTTGAGCCGGACGACCAGGCGGCTGCTCTCGACCCTGTCCACCTTCGCCAGCTCGGCCCGCGAGGAGGACTCCGCCGCCTTGGCGGTGACGGAGGGGGTGACCGACACGTCGATCACGGTCGAGGAGGCCGACTGGAGGGCGCGGACCTTGCCCTCCCCGTCCGCGAGGACGACCGCGTCGCCGCCGACGACCGGCAGGCCCCGGTAGCTGCGCTCGTACGCGACGGAGAACAGGTCCTGCACCCAGGGGGTGACCAGGCGCCGGTCGTACCGCTGCTGCGGCTGGTTGACCAGGCTGTCCAGGCCGCTGCGGACGGCCGCGTCCGCGGCGGCCACGGCCCGGTCCGCCCGGGAGGGCCGGGGTGGTACGGGATCCGGCTGCTGCGCGGCCGACGCGGTGCCGGCCAGCGCGCCGGCGAGGCTCGCGGTCAGCGCGAAGGCCGCCACGGACGCCGTCCATCTGGTGGGCTGCACGAGTCCACTCCGATCGTGTGTGGGGGGTCTGGCTGTACGCCGTCGCCGAGTATGGGCGTGGACATGGCGAGATTGGGACATCCCTGCGGGCATAAGGCGCGGGTTATGGTGCGCCGGGGCCGCCGTTCGTAAGCTGCCGGGATGCAGCTGGAGTTGAGGCACCTGCAAGCCGTCTGCCGGATAGCGGAAGCGGGCAGCCTGGGCGCGGCGGCCCGGTGGCTCGGGGTCTCCCAGCCGGCGCTCTCCGCCCAGCTGCGCCGGATCGAGCGGGTCACGGGCGGCGAGCTCTTCGTGCGCGGCCGCAGCGGGGTGGAGCCCACCCCGCTGGGCCACTTCGTCCTCTCCAAGGCCCGCCGCGTGCTCGGCGAGATGGACGCCCTGGGCGCCGAGGCCCGGGCCCTGGCGGCGGACGTGCCCCTGCGGCTCGGGTGCATCCTGCTCGTCCTGCTGGACGGCCTGCTCGCCCGCACCGACCTGGCCCCCTCCGGGCGGGAGGTGGCCGTGGACCTGGAGAACTCGGTGACCACCCTGGTCCGGATGCTCGGCGCCGGCCGGTACGACGCGATCGTCTACGGCGAGGTCAACGACTACGAGGTCCCCCTGCCCGGCGGCGTCCGGGTCCGCACCGTCGTGCCCCGGGAGCCGTTCTGCATCCGGATGTCCGCGCGGCACCCCCTGGCCGGCCGGGGCCGGCTGGACCTGGCCGACCTGGCCGGGGAGCAGTGGATGACCCTGGTCCAGGACGACGACGGCGGTCCCGAGGCCCTGGTCGAGGCCTGCGCCAGGGCGGGGTTCACCCCCTCGCTGCGCTACCGGATCACCGACCGCAAGATGCAGCACGACCTGATCGCCGCCGGCCGGGCGATCTCGCTGAGCCAGCCCACCGCCCCCGCCGTACCGGGGACGGTCATGCGGCCCCTGGCCGGCACCCCGGTCACCGGGCGGATCCGGCTGGCCTGGAACCGGGCCTCGGTCCCGGCCCACCAGGGGGAGCTGCTCCATCGGGCGGCGGTGGAGGCCTACCTGGCGAACGTGGACAATAACGCCTTCCACCGGACATGGTGGGACGCCCACCCGGAGGCCCACCCGACCCTCGGCTGACCCCTGCCGAAGAGGCGGATTCCGGTCGGGTTACCATATGAGCGCCGCCTAGCTCGAAAGATAACTCTGTGACTGCCAACGAGGACTCGTTCAGCAACTGGAAGACCCGCGAGGAGATCGCGGAGTCGATGATCCCGATCATCGGGAAGCTGCACCGCGAGCGGGATGTAACGATCCTGCTGCACAGCCGCTCCCTGGTGAACAAGTCGGTGGTCAGCATCCTCAAGACCCACCGGTTCGCCCGGCAGATCGACGGCGAGGAGCTCTCGGTCACCGAGACCATGCCGTTCCTGCAGGCCCTCACCGCCCTCGATCTCGGCCCGTCGCAGATCGACATCGGCATGCTGGCCGCCAACTACAACAGCGACGACCGCGGTCTGTCCGTGGCCGATTTCACCGCCGAGGCCGTCTCCGGCGCCACCGGTGAGAACAAGCTGGAGGGCTCCTCCGGCCGCGACGTCGTCCTCTACGGCTTCGGCCGCATCGGCCGCCTCGTCGCCCGCCTGCTCATCGAGAAGGCCGGCTCCGGCAACGGTCTGCGCCTGCGCGCCGTCGTCGTCCGCGGTGGCGGAGAGGCCGACCTGGTCAAGCGCGCCTCGCTGCTGCGCCGCGACTCGATCCACGGCCAGTTCCAGGGCACGATCACCGTCGACGAGGCGAACAGCACGATCGTCGCCAACGGCAACGCGATCCGCGTGATCTACGCGAACGACCCCTCCGAGGTCGACTACACGGCGTACGGCATCAAGGACGCCATCCTCATCGACAACACCGGCAAGTGGCGCGACCGCGAGGGCCTCTCCAAGCACCTGCGCCCCGGTATCGACAAGGTCGTCCTGACCGCCCCGGGCAAGGGCGACGTCCCGAACATCGTGCACGGCGTCAACCACGACACGATCAAGCCGGACGAGCAGATCCTGTCCTGCGCCTCCTGCACCACCAACGCGATCGTCCCGCCGCTCAAGGCCATGGACGACGAGTACGGCGTGCTGCGCGGCCACGTGGAGACCGTCCACTCGTTCACGAACGACCAGAACCTCCTGGACAACTACCACAAGGCCGACCGCCGTGGCCGCTCCGCGCCGCTGAACATGGTCATCACCGAGACCGGTGCCGCCTCCGCCGTCGCGAAGGCGCTGCCCGACCTCAAGGCGCCGATCACCGGCAGCTCGATCCGCGTCCCCGTCCCGGACGTCTCGATCGCCATCCTCAGCCTGCGCCTGGGCCGCGAGACCACCCGCGAAGAGGTCCTCGAGTACCTCCGCGGCGTCTCCCTGCACTCGCCGCTGAAGCGCCAGATCGACTTCACCACCGCGCCCGACGCCGTCTCCATGGACTTCGTCGGCTCGCGCCACTCCTCGATCGTGGACGCCGGCGCCACCAAGGTCGACGGTGACAACGCGATCCTGTACCTCTGGTACGACAACGAGTTCGGCTACTCCTGCCAGGTCATCCGTGTCGTCCGGCACGTGTCCGGCGTCGAGTACCCGACCTACCCGGTCCCGGTCGTCTGACCGTCCCGACCAGGCAAGAGCGTGCTCCGGTGCCCCGTCGACAGCCGTCGGCGGGGCACCGCCGCGTTCCCTAGACTGGCCCGGTGAACGACGACGCACTTCCCCCCTGTCCCGAATGCTCCGGCGCGTACGCCTACGAGATGGGCGCCCTGCTCGTGTGCCCCGAATGCGGGCACGAGTGGCCCCTCGCCGCCGCCGGGCCCGGCGAGGCCCCGGGGGAGCGGGTGATCAAGGACTCCGTCGGCAACGTGCTCGCCGACGGCGACAGCGTGACCGTCGTGAAGGGCCTGAAGGTCAAGGGGCACCCCACCGGGATCAAGGCCGGCACCAAGGTGCGCAACATCCGCCTCGTCGACGGGGTCGACGGCCACGACATCGACTGCAAGATCGACGGCTTCGGTTCCATGCAGCTGAAGTCGAGCGTCGTGCGGAAAGGCTGATTTCCGACTGACATCCCACCGACTTCCGCCCCCCTCCACCCCCCGGTGGACGGGGGCGTCGTCATGTCCGGGGCCCTTTTCACGGGTGCCTTTTCAGCCGGAGCGGCCTGAACTGCGCAACCCGGTCCCCGCCGGGCGCTGATTTCCACGAAAACGAGCCAGGAACCGTACGGCTCCGGAAGCGAGGCTTGATCACCGCTCTAGCGGACCTTCAAGGCCCCGGGTGATCCTGGGTTCCGGATCGGCCGATCGAAAGAACCGGACGGGATCGATATCCGGCCGGGCCGAAATCCGAGTACATCCGGCATTCCCTCCCGCGGCCCGCGTCATCGCGCAGGCCTGCGGACATTCCGCTCAGTGCACTTTTCGGCTCTCGCCTCCCCACCCAAGGAGACACACATGTCCGACACCGCACGCACCCCCGAGTTCGGCTTCGAGGACCTCGACCTCGACCTCGGCGACCTCACCGTCACCGCCATGCGGGACACCGTCGCGCTGCCCGAGGGCGGCGCCTCCTCGGGCTCCTGCTCCTGCCAGGCCTCCTCCTCCTGCAGCAAGGGCGACATGGAGACGCCGTTCGGCTGACCGCCGCGCACGTCCACGACGCAGACCGGTCTCCCGCCGCACCCTCCGAGTGCGGCGGGAGACCGCGCGCCACACCACAGGACAGGAGGGGGACCAGCATGCCGCAGCCACACCGCGCCCCGGCCCGAACCGGCGGCCACCGGGTCCGATCCGCGCCGTACGCGCTGGTCCGCGCCACCGTCCTGACCCACCCGGCGCAGAGCCCCGACGCCGCTCGCTTCCGCGCCCTGCTCGCCCGGCTCCACCGGATCGACCGGCGGCTCGCGGAGAGCGCCGCCCCGCTCTGCGACGACCTGTACGCCAGCCGGACCGGCCACCCGGCCGACCTCCACCGCGACGTGGTCCTCCCGCTGCGCCGGGCCCTGCACAACGGACGCGAACCCCGCCCCGCCCTGCTGGAACGCCTCGGCGACCTCCCGGAGCGCCTGCCCCGGCTCGCCTCCTGGCTCGACCTGCGCGGCCGCCGCACCGCGCTCCTCGCCGAACTCGCCCCCGCCGCCGAACGGGCCCTGGCCGCCGAACGCGGCGCCCTGGCCGCCCTGTGCCGCGAACCGGCCCTCGCCAAGGCCGTCGCCCTCACCAGCGCCGACCTGCTGCGGGCCGTGGAACGGGCGGGCACCGGCGCACAGGACCGCAGGGCCCGCAAGGAGGAACCCGCCGTCCTGCGCTACGCCCTGCGCGCCAGCACCAAGACCAGCCCGCTGTCCTGGTTCACCGCGGTCGGCTGGGGCCCCCTGCCGGCGGACCCCGGCCGCGCCGTCCCCGCCTGGGGCCGGGCGCCCCTGCTCGACGGACCCCTGCACACGGTCGTGCAGCCCAGCCGCACCCTGACCACCGCCCTCACCCTCGCCCTCCTCGACGCCCCGCACCGCCGGGCCGCCCTGCCCCACCGCATCACCAGCACCGCCCGGACCACCGGCGGGCGCGCCGCGTACTCCCGCGACCGGACCGCCTTCGCCGGGGGCCGCTACCTCGTGGCCGCCGAGGACGAGGCCGAGCTGCCCGCCACCGGCCCGCTGGGCCTCGTCACCGAGCGGGCCGAGCACCCCGTACCGCTCCAGGAGCTGACCGGGCTGCTGGCCGCCGCCCTGGCAGGGTCCGGCGGCGACGGCCGGGCCGCCGCGGCCGGCTTCCTCGGCCGGCTCGCCGAAGCGGGCCTGCTGGTGCCGGGGAGCCCGGTCCCACCGCAGGACCCCGACCCGCTGGGCCGCCTCGCGGACTGGCTGCGCTCCCTCGACGGCGCCACCCCCGAGGACGCCGCCCACGCCGCCCGCCTCGACGACCTCGCCCGCACCACCGCGGCGTTCGCCGACACCCCCGCCGCGGACCGCCCCGCCCTGCTGGCCGGCCTGGCCCGCCGATGGGCCGAGGCGCTGGCCGCCGCCGGGCGCCCGGTCCCGGCCGTGTCCGCCCCCCTCAGCGCGGTCTCCGAGGACGTCGTCGCCCCGCGCCCCCTCGACCTCGACGGCTTCCTCGGCACCGGCGACCACGAGACGCTCGGCGAGGTCACCGCGCTGGCGGAGCTCTTCGACCTCGGCCACCTGCTGCGCCGCGTCGTCCGCGACCGCTTCGTCGCCCGCTACGGCCCCGGCGGCCGCTGCCCGCACCCGTGGGAGTTCGGCGCAGAGATCGCCGACGCCTGGGAGACCGCCGGACGGCTCACCGCCCTCGACCCCGCCGACCCGCTCCCCAGCGGCACCGGCGCACTCGCCGAACTCCGCGCCGAGGCCGTCGCCGCCGTCCGGGACGCCCTCCACGGCGCCCCGGCCACCACCCCCGAGGTCCTCCTGCCCCCCGACCTCCTCAAGGGCCTCGGCGACCGGCTGCCCGGCTGGGCCCTCGACCGCCCCCTCAGCTACGCGTACTTCCTCCAGCGCGACCCCCGCGACGGCCTGCTCTGCGTCAACCAGGTCTACGGCGGCTGGGGCCGCTTCACCAGCCGCTTCCTGGACCACCTGGACCCCGCCGCCCGCACCGGGGTGTCCCGGCAGATCCGCCGCGCCCTCGGCCCCGGCGCCCGCCCCGCCCAGATCCGGCCCGTCGGCGGTTTCAACGCCAACCTCCACCCCCTCCTCGTCCCGGACGAGATCGGCCCCGACCGCGGCCGGACCTCCCTCGGCGAAGCCGACCTGGAACTCGTCCACGACGAGACCGCCGACCAGGTGCGGATCCGGCTGCGCGGCACCGGCGAACTCCTCGACGTGCTCTACCCCGGCTTCCTCTCCCCGGTCCTGCTGCCGCGCCGCCTCGGCGCCCACCTCGCCGACCAGCCCCACGGCGCGGTCGACTTCCGCCCCCTCGTCCCCCAGGGCACCCGCCCCGCACCGGGCGGCGGCCAGGTCGTCCACCGGCCCCGGCTGCGCCACCGCGACGTGGTCCTGCGCCGCCGCCGCTGGCTGCTGCCGCCCGACGTGCTGGAGCGGCTGCGCGCCGACCTCGTGGCCGGCGGCCCGGTGCCGGCGGAGGCCGCGGCCCGCTGGCGCGCGGCCCTGGACCTCCCCGAACAGGTCTTCCTGCACCCGGTCGCCGCCGCCCCCACCGGGCGCGCCGCCGAGGACTTCCTGACCGGCATCGGCCTCCCCAAACCGCACCTCGTGGACCTCGGCAACGCCCTGCACCTGCGCTGCCTGGCCAAATGGCTCTCCCGCCACGGCGGCGGCGCCGTCCTGGAGGAGGCCCTGCCCGCCCCCGGCGCGATGGCCGACCCGGCCCGCGCGGTCGAGCTCGTACTGGAGGTCTACCGGACCGGGCGACGGCCATGAGGCGACCGGGCGACGGGGCGAAGGACCGACGGCGGACGACGGAGCACCGGACCGAGAAGGAGAGCGCGGCGCCCATGAGCACCCACGAGCACGCCCTCGACGTGGTGGCCTACTACCACCACCCGGACAAGGCCCCCCTGCTGCGCGGAGCCCTGCTGCCACTCGCCGAGGCCTGCACGGCAGGCGGAACGGCCGCCCACCTGGAACGGCACTGGCTGCACGGCCCCCACCTGCGGCTGCGGCTCCGGGGCCCGGCCCGGCAGGTGGAGGAGGCGGCCGAGTCCGCCGCGTCCGCGCTCCGCGACTGGCTCCGCGACCACCCCTCGCACGGCGACCTCACCGAGGCCCAGCTGCTGGAGCACGCCGCCCTGGCCGGGCGGGCCGAACTCGTGCCCCCGCCCTACGGGCCGATCGAACCCGACAACACGGTCCGGATCCGGGCCGTCGACCGCTCGTCCGTACGCGGCCTGCTCGGCGAGGACGGCACCGCCCTGCGCGAGGACCTGCTGCGGGCCGGCCTCGGCGCGCTGCGGGCCGGCGCCGGTTTCCTCGGCGAGCACGGCGACGGCGAGCGCGCCCGGATCCGGCTCGCGGTGACCGCACTCGCCGCCCATGCGGCCGCCCACCCCGGAGGCCTCGCCGGCGGCCACTGGTCGTACGTCTCCCACCTTGAGGAGTTCCTCGTCCACGAGGACCCCGACGGCCGGCTGCGGGAGCGCTTCGAACGCCACGGCGAGGCCGCGGACGGGGCGGTGACCGCCCTCGTCGGGCGGATCGCCGACGGCGGCGCGCTGGGCTGGGAGCGGGCCTGGGCGGACTTCTCCGCCGGAGCCTGGCGGACGGCGCGCGGCCGCCTCGCCGCGGGCGCCGACCTGCACGGCGCGGCGAGCGAGTACGGGGCGCGGGCCAAGGCCACCGGGGACGCGGCCACGGCGGAGCGCTGGAACCACGACGGACGCACCAGGTACAGCGAGTTCCACCGGCTGCTGAGCCGTTCCGACCCGCACGGGGCGATGTTCGACGACCCCGGGTACCTGGTCCACCGGGCCTGCACCAACGCCCTCTACCGGCTCCTGGCCGTCTGCGACGTCCGCCCGCTGGAGCGCTACCTGGCGGCGTACCTGGTCGTCCGCGGCGTTCCCGGGCTGACCGGCAGCGACTGGCGCACGGAGCTCGCCGCGGCCGTCGACGCGGTGGAGGGACGGGCATGACCACCGTCGCACGCCCCACCGCCGTCCTGAGGCTGCGCCCCGGGGTGGCCGTGACCCCGCTGCGGGCCGGCCTGCACCTGAGGGGCCGGGGCGGCAGCGTCACCCTGGAGGGCAGCGCCGCCCTGCCCGCCCTGTGGAAGCTGCTGGAGGAACCCCTGCGGGAGGGCGGGCTCGAAGCCCTCCTCGACGGCATGGAACCCGGGTCGCCGCTGCGCGGGGCGGTGGAGGTCCTGCTGGGCCGACTGGAGGCGCACGGGCTGCTGACGACCGGGGAAGCGGAACCGCCGGGGGAGGACCCCGTCGGGCGGTGGCTCGCGGAGAGTGCGGAACGGCCCGCCGACGCGGCCGCCGCCCTGGCCGCCGCCCGCGCCGAGGTGCTCGCCGGCGACCCCGGCGGCCCCCTGGCCCGGGCCGCCGTACGGGCGCTGGAGCGGGGCGGTCTCGCCGTCACCCTCACCGCCGGCCCGGACCTCCCCGAGGGCCGGATCCTGCTCCGCCTCCACGGCGGCCGGCCCGGCCCGGCGGTCGCGGCGGGCGGGGCCGGGGCGGGCGGCTACGCCACCGCCCCGGGCAGCCCGGCGCAGGCCGCCGCCGACGCGGGGGCCCTGGAGGCCCGGCTCGGGCCCGCCGGGGAGGCCGGCCCCGGCGCGTTCCCCGAGCTGCTGGCCGGTACGGCCGCGCACCGGCTGCTGTGCGCGGCCGCCGGGCAGCCGGACCCGGCGGCCGAGGGCGGGGACGAGCGGCTGCTGCCCGGACTGCCGGCCGTGCTCCTCGCCGAGGCGGGCCCGCCGCGCGCCGACTACCGGACCTGGCTCGGCCCCGAACGGATCGACGCGGACCGGCGCACCGGCCTCGCCCCCGCGCGGACCCTCGGCGAGGCGCTGCGCCGGCTGGACGCCCTCGGCGACGCGCGCTGCGGGGTCCTGCCCGGGCCCGAGCCGGGCGGACTGGCGCAGCTGCCCGTCCCGCTCGCCGCCTGCGCGCTGCCGGGCGGCCGGCTCACGGGCGGCGCGCCCCGGCTGGACCTGGCCCGACTGGAACTGTTCTGCCGAGCGGCCGAAGTCCTCCTGGGCCACGGAGAGTTCACCGTCGGGGCGAATCCCGGGCACGCCCGGGGCCGGGCCCTGCGGGCGGCCGCGGCGGCCGCCCGGCGGGGAGCGGGGGCGGCCGTGCCCGAGGGGGAGTGGTCGGGGCACCCGCAGGCCCGGCACTGGTGGACGACGCTCACCGCCCGCCTCGGCGTACCGGCCCGGCTGGAGGTCCGGCGCACGGCCCCGGGTGAGGAGGCCTACCACGCGGTGGTCCTCCGCACCGGAACCGCCACCCCCGGCCCGCTGGGCGAGGCCGTGGAAGCCACCCCGGGCGACGCGGCGGCCTTCGCCGCCCTGGCGGCCGTATCCGCGGTCACCGCCACGGTGGGGTCGCAAGCCACCGGGGTCGGGCGGGGCGCCGTGCCGGCCGCGCCGCCCGCGACCACGGCTTCGGAGCGGCCGCATGCCGTTCCGGCCGGGCCTGAAGGCGTGCCGCCCGCCCCGGCGGAGCCGGACGCGGTTTCGGCCGGGCCCGGTGCCCCGCAGGTGCCGCCCTCGGGCGGGGCCGTCGCGCCGCTGGCCGTCGCCGGGGCGCGGATCGCCGCCTGGGAGGACCTCGGCTGGACCAACGGCTGGATGGCGGACGTGGCACGGCGCGAGGCAGGCCTCCAGGCGGCGCTGGCGCGGATCACGGGGGCCGCGTTGGCCGAGCTCGGTGGCGGGTTCGCTGCGACCGGTGTGGCGTTGGCTGAGGCCGGGGGTGGGTTCGCTGCGACCGGTGTGGCGTTGGCTGAGGCCGGGGGTGGGTTCGCTGCGACCGGTGTGGCGTTGGCCGAGGCCGGGGGTGGGTTCGCTGCGACCGGGATGGCGTTGGCCGAGCCCGGGGGTGGGTTCGCTGCGACCGGGATGGCGTTGGCCGAGGCCGGGGGTGGGTTCGCTGCGACGGGGGCCGGGTTCGCTGAGACCGGGGCCGCGTTCGCCGACCCCGGCGGCGGGCCCGCTGCTACCGGGGTGGCGTCCGCCGAGACCGGCGCAGCACCCCCCGTCGCCGGGGCGTCCTTCCGCGCCGCCGGACTCGTCGCCCGGCTCCGGGCGTTCGGCTTCACCGTTCTGAACCGTGGCCCCGAGGAGGCCCGATGACCGCCCCCGGCCCGCTGGGCGCACTCCCCGTACCCGTCCTCGGCCCCGAGGCCGCGCTGGCCGCCACCGCCGGTCCGGCCGTGGTGCTGCTGACCCGGTGGACGCCGGGGCTCGCCGAGGAGGTGAGCCGGCACGCCCTCGCCCACCCCGTCGCACTGGTGCCCGTACGCCTCGACGGCCCGCTGGCCGTCGTCGGGCCGCTGCTCGCCCCGGGCGCGGCGGCCTGCCTGTGCTGCACCGACCACCAGCGGCTGGCCACGGCGGGGGGCAGGGTGCCCTGGCGGAGCCCGGAGCTCCGACTGGCCGGCGTCCCCTCCCCGGCCCTGACCGGCTCGCTCGGCGCCCTCGTACGGGAACTGCTGGACGGGGGAGGGGTGGACACGGCGGCCGTGATGCACCTCCTCCACCAGGGGCGCGGCACCTGGTCCACCCACCGCGTCCGCCCCGTCGGCGGCTGCGCCGTGTGCCACCCCCTCCCCGCGGACTCCTCGGCCGGGGCGACCCCGATCCCCTCGGCGCCCCGCCCGCTGCCCGACCCGTACGTCCTGCGCGTTCCCAATCCCCGTACCGAGGGCCCGGAGCGGTTGCGGGAGGCGCTGTACGACGAGCGGTTCGGGCCGGTGCGCGGTCTCTTCCGCACCGAGGACTCGGCCTTCTCCCTGACCAGCGCACTGGTCACCGACGGCCGGGCCGTCGACGACGGCGGATACGGCCGGGCCCGCGACTTCGCCGCCAGCGAGCGCGTCGCCCTCTTCGAGGCCGTCGAACGGTACGCGGGCATGCGGCCCACCGGCCGCCGCACCGACCTGCGCGCCCCCTTCGCCGCCCTCGGCCCCGACCGCGCCCTGGACCCCGAGCGGCTCGGCCTGCCCGACCCGGCCCACCACGGGCACCCGGCCTCGCCGACCGTCCCGTACGCACCGGATCTGGAACTGGACTGGGTGCGCGGCTGGTCCCTGACCCGGCGGCGCCCGCTCCTCGTCCCCGAACACGTCGCCTACTGGGACGTGCCGGGCGCCGGCCGGCCGCGCGTGGTCTACGAGTCCTCCAACGGCTGCGGACTCGGCAACAGCCCCGAAGAGGCCGCGCTCTACGGCCTGTTCGAGGTCGCCGAACGCGACGCCTTCCTGATGGCCTGGTACGCCGCCGCCCCGCTGCCCCGCGTCCAGGCCCCGCCGGACGACCTCGACACCGCGTTCCTCGCCGACCGGGCCGCCCTGGCGGGCTACCGGCTCCTGCTGCTCGACGCGACCAACGACTTCGGGATCCCCGCGATCGTGGCCGTCTGCCGGTACGAGGGGTCCCACCCCGACGCGCCCCGGATGTTCCTCGCGGCGGGGGCCCACCACGATCCGCGCTCCGCGATCCGCTCCGCCGTGGCGGAGGTGGTCACCAACGTGCTGGAGTCGGCGGGGCGTTCGTTCGCCGAGGACCGCCCGCGCGACCCCGAGCGGCTGCGCCCGATGCTGGACCGGCCCGAGCTGGTGGTGGGCCTGGACGACCACGTGGGCCTCAACGCCCTCCCCGAGGCGGGCCCGCGCCTGGAGTTCCTCTTCGCCGACACCCCGTGCCGCCCGGTCGAGGAGGCCTGGCCGGGGGCGCCGGAGCCGGTCGCCGACCTCGCGGACCTGCTCACGGCCACCGCGGAGCGGCTGGCCCGGGCCGGTCTGGAGGTCATCACCGTCGACCAGACCGAACCGGGACTGCGCGACCGGCTCGGCCTGCACTGCGTGAAGGTGATCGTCCCCGGCTCGCTGCCGATGACCTTCGGGCACGTGAACCGCCGCACCCGCGGCCTGCCCCGGCTGCTGGAGGTGCCCCACCGGCTGGGCCGTACCGGACGCCCCCTGTCCCACGAGGAACTCGCGCTCCACCCGCACCCCTTCCCCTGATCCGCCACCCTCCCGAGGACCGCAGATGACCGCGACCGACGCCTGGCACAGCCTTCACGTCTTCCTGCACGCCGAGACCGAGGACGTCGACGCGTTCCTGGTCGGCGAGGCGGCCCCGCTCCTGGACGGCCTGGTGGCGGAGGGCGAGGCCGACCGGTGGTTCTTCATCCGTTACGGGGAGGAAGGCCCTCACGTACGGATCCGGGTGCGCGGCCTGAGTGCCTCCGCCGCCGCGCGGCTGCCCGGCGAACTGGCCCGGGCCGCCGGGAAGGTGCCCTCGCTGGACGGGCCCTGGCCCTCCCGGCACGGGGAGGTCCGCGCCGTGCCGTACGCACCCGAGACCGACCGCTACGGCGGCCCCCGCGCGCTGCCCGTCGCCGAGGAGGTCTTCGCGGACTCCTCGCAGGTGGTGCTCCGGGTACTGCGGGAGCTCGCCGGCGGGGGCGGGGCGTCGGCCCGCCTGACCTCCGCCGCCGACCTGGTCCACGCGACCGCGCACGGGCTCGGCATGGACCGGCTCACCGCGGCCCGCTGGCTGCGCCGGCACGCGGCGCTCTGGCGGTGGGTCGCCGAAGTGCCGCTGCTGCCGGGCGAGTCCGTCCACCACCGGGTCAACACGGTCTACGCGGCGCAGCGACCGGGCCTGCTCGGGCGGGCCGAGAACCTGTGGGAGGGGCTCGCGGAGGGCACCGCGGCGCCCTGGCTCGGCCGGTGGGCGCGGTGCGTCCGCGAGGCCGACGGCCTGCTGCGCGCGGGGGAGGGGCCGCAGGCGGGCCCGGACGCCACCGCGTGGATCTGGGGCTCACAGCTCCACATGCTGCTCAACCGGCTCGGGGTGAGCCCCGACGAGGAGCGGGCCGTGTGCCGGCTGGCCGCCCGGACCCTGCTGGAGACGGGGGAGCCCGCCGACTACTTCCCGCCCGGCCACACCGCACCCGACGTCCAGTACCTGGAGCGCAGCAAGTTCCAGATCGGCCGGAGCCAGGACACGTTCCTGCGCACCGTCCCGCAGGAGCGGCTCCGGTCCGTTCCGGCCGCGGCGGAGTTCCCCCTGCCCGCCGGTCCGCTGCCGGAGGTGTCGCTCGGCGCCGCCCTGGCGGCCCGGACCTCGGTGCGCGGGGCGCTCACCGGGCCGCTGGACGCCGCCGGGCTGGGCGCGCTCCTGTGGCACTCCCTGGCCGAGAGCAGCCGCTCCGAGGAGCGGCTGCCCGACGGCTCGGCCCTGACCGTCGGCCACCGGCCCTATCCGAGCGCGGGCGCCCTCTACACGGCCCGGGCGCGGCTGCTGGTCCTCGACGTCGAGGGGGTCCCGGCGGGCACCTACGACTGCGTGCCCGAGCGCCGCACGCTGCGGCCCGTGGGCCCGGCCCCGTCGACGGCGCAGATCGCGCCGCTGTCGGCGTACCTGTCCCGGCCGGCCACCGACCCGCACTGGATCGGCATCGACGGGGCGCCGGTGGTCCTGGCCCTGTACGCGGACCTCGGCCTGCTGCGCCGCCGCTACGGACTGCGCGCCCTGCGCCTGGCCCTGCTGGAGACGGGCCACCTGGCGCAGACCCTGCTGCTCACCGCCGCGGCCCTGGGCCTGGCCGGTACCCCGATCGGCGGCTTCCACGACGACCTGGCCCACGAGCTCCTCGGCCTGGACGACCTGGAACAGCCCCTGCAGTACCTGCTGCCGCTGGGGCGCCGCCCGGCCGTCTGACGCGGCCCGCGCGCGGGCCCGGGGGCCCGTGGTGCCGAGGCGCGGGAGGGGGGTGATGCTGGTGGGATGGGTGATGTGCCCAGACGGTGGGTGCCCGCGGCCTACGCGGCCTCGGGGGTCCGGGCGGTCCGGGTGGCGCTGGTCGGCGCCGCCGGGTTCTACCTGTTCCTCTACGGGTTCGGCTCGTCCGTCGCCGCCACGTACGCCCTCTTCTCCGCGGTGGCCCTCGCCGGGCTGTCGCGGATCCCCGGTACGGGCCCGCAGCGGGCCGCCACCGTGCTGCGGCTCGTCCCCGTCTGCTGGCTGCTGGTCGTGGTGGGCACCTACCTGTCGGTGCGCACCTGGAGCGCGGTCGCCGGGATGCTCGTCATCGGCTTCGCCCTGGCCTTCGCCGCCGTGGGCGGGCCGGGACCGGCCGGTGCCGGGCCCGGGCTGCAACTGCTGTACATCCTGCCGTCCTTCCCGCCCTACGATCCGGATTCGCTGGGCGTACGGCTCATCGGCACCACCGTCGGGCTCGCGCTGCTCATCCTCGCGGAGCGTTACCTCTTCCCCGAGCCCGCTCCGCCCTCCTACCGGGAGCTGGCGGCCCGCGCCGCCGCTACCGCCGCGGACTGCGCGCGGGAGCTGGCCGAGCCCCCCTACTCGCTCTCCCCGCCCTCGGCCGAGCGGGCGCGCGCCGACGGCACGGGCCTGCGCTCGCTGAAGGTGCCCGAGGCCGACCGGCCGGCGGGTCCCGGCGTACGCGACCGGGCGCTGACGCACACCGGCCTGGCGGCCCGGACCCTGCTGAGCCGGCTCTCCGCCCTCCACGGCCCGCCGGACGGCACGTCGGAGGTGCTGGGCGGGGTGGCACGGCTCGCCGAGCGGACCGCCGCGGACCTGCGGGCGCGCCCCGGCGGCCGGACCGCCCGGGGGACCGGCTCCGGTTCCGGGGACCCGTACGGGGAGCTGGCCGCGGCCCGGGCCCGGCTGGCCGGCCGCCCCGCCGGGCCCGCCGCCCCCGCCGTGCTGCGCCGGGACGCGGCGGCGCTGGAGGTGGCGGACGCCGCGCTGACCATGGCCACGGCCGCCTCCCTCGCCGTCGGGGGCCGCACGGCTGCGGACCGGGTGCGGCCGGGGCGGTTCTGGTACGCCCGGACGCCCGCGCCGCTGCTGTGGTGGCACCGGATCCGGGGGCACGCCGGGCGCCGGTCGGTGTTCTTCCAGAACGCGGTGCGGATCGGCCTCGCGCTGGCGGCGGCCCGGCTGATCGCCGGGCTGGACACCCTGCCGCACGGGTTCTGGGCGATGCTGGCCACGCTCTCCCTGACCCGCACCACCGTCGGCGAGACCTGGGGCACCATCCGGGTGGCCCTCGCCGGCACCTTCGCCGGGGCCCTGTTCACCGCGGCGTTGCTCACCCTGGTGGGCCCGCACACGGCGGTCTACGCCGTGATCCTGCCGGTGTGGATGCTCTTCGCCTTCACGGTGGGGCCGGTCAGGGGCGTGGGCTGGGCGCAGGGGCTGTTCACGGTGCTGGTGGCGATGGTGTTCGCGCAGCTGGCGCCGGCGACCTGGCGGCTGGCCGGGGTGCGGATGCTGGACGTGCTGATCGGCAGCCTGATCGGCGGGGTGTTCGGGCTGCTCGCCTGGCCCCGGGGGGCCCACGACGAGCTGGGGCGGGCGGCGGCGGGGCTGCTGCGCCGGGCCGCCGAGATCGTGGTCGCGACCAGCGCCTCGGTCGCGTCGGGCGCGTCGGGCGGTGTCCGCACGGACGCGGCGGGCGGCGGCCCCGGCTACCGGTCGCTGCGGCACGCGCTGATCATGGCGGAGTCGGCGTACGCGCAGTTCCAGAGCGAGCCGGCCCGGTTCGGGGCCGCCGAGCCGCGCCCTCCCGGGCCCGACTGGCAGGCGGCCCTGATGGCCGGGCACCACACCCTCTGGGGCTCGGACCGGCTGACGGCCCCGCCCGGCGTCCCCGCCCTGGACCCGGATCCGGCCGAGGGGCTGGCCGGGCTGGGGGACCGGGTGGCCGGGCGGATGCTGCTGGTGTCGGCGCACCTCGACCCGGGCGGGGACACCCCGGGCGTGCCCGCGCCGCCGCGGGACCCGGCGTACCGGGGGTTCGCGGCGGAACCGCCCGGTGCCCCGCGCCGCTACTACGCGGCGGTCTCCTGGCTGGACTCCCTGATGACCGACCTGGAACGGGTCACCGCCCCGGAGGGCGGGCCCCGGTGAGGGGCTCCCCGGGGCGCGGCCCCGGGGCGGCCGCCCGTTCCAGGGCCTCCAGGACGGTGTCGCGGAACAGGGTGGTCTTGTACCCGGTGTGCGGCAGCGGCCGGCAGCGCCCGAGGACCGTCGAGGCCGCCTCGGCGAGCACCCCGGGGGTGGCCTCGCGGCCGGTCAGTGCCTCCTCGACCTCCGGCAGCCGCAGCGGGATCCGGGCCACCCCGCCGGCCGCGACGGCGGCCCGGGTGATCGTGGAGCCCTGGAGCGAGAGCCGGGCGACGGCCTCGACCAGGGGCCATTCGGCGCGGGCCCGGCTGATCGCCCGGTGGCAGGCGGCGCGTTCGCCGGGCAGCGGGGCGGGCAGCCGGACGGAGGTGAGCACCCGGCCGGGCGCCAGCAGGTGGTCGGCGTCGTGCAGCCGGCTGCCGTCCCCGTACAGCGCGGCGACGGGGCGCGGGGATTCGCCGTGCACCTCGGCCTCCGCGTCGTAGGTGAGCAGGGCCACGGCGAGGGTGGAGGGGTGCGGGGCGACGCAGGGGCCCTCCCCGGAGACCACCCCGTAGCGGTGGTCCCCCTCGCGGGCGGGACAGCCGGTGCCGCCCTTCTGGAGGCAGGCGGTGTGCGGATTGCGGTAGTACCAGCAGCGGTTGCGCTGGAGCAGGTTGCCGCCCAGCGTCCCGGCGGCGCGGACCTGCGGGGTGGCGGCGGTCTCCGCCGCGAGCGCCAGGGCCGGCCAGCCGTCGCGCAGCCGGGGCTCGCCGGCCAGCTCGGCGAGGGTGGTCAGGGCGCCGACGCGCAGCCCGCCGCCGGGCAGCGCGGTGCATCCCCGCAGGTGGGAGACCCCGGACAGGTCGGTGAACGGGCCGGGGGAGATACCGGAGCGCTGCCGGGCGGTGGTGTCGGTACCGCCGGCGCGCAGCTCCCCGCCGCGCGCCAGGACGGCGGCCGACAGGTCGGTGAGGGCGGGCTCGGTGCTCACGCGCGCAGTCCTTCCAGGAGCCGGTCGGGGCGGATGGGCAGGTCGTACGGGCGCCAGCCGGTGGCGTCGTACACGGCGTTGGCCAGGGCGGCCGCGGTGGGCAGGGTCGCGACCTCGCCGAGGCCGACCCCGCCGCCGGGGACGTGCTCGAAGCCCTCCTGGTGGAAGTGGACGGTGATCTCGGGGGTGTCGCCGATGCCGGGGATGCGGTAGTCCTCCAGGTTCTCGGTCAGCACCCGCCCGGTCACGGGGTCGGTGCGCCGCTCCTCGTACAGCGCGTAGCCGACGCCCTGGACGACGGCGCCCTCGCACTGGTTGCGGGCGAGGCGGTCCTCGTGGATGCGGCCGGCGGAGATGCCGTTCCACACGCGCAGCGCCCGGGTCCTGCCCAGCCGGGTGTCCACCTCGACCTCGGCGACCTGCACCGAGCCGGTGAAGCCGCGGCCGACGGCCAGACCGCCCAGGGTGAAGGGGAGGGCGAAGCCGCGGTGGTCGCGGGGGCGCTTGCCGGTGACGCGGGTGCCGTGGGCGGAGTCCAGCCGGGAGGCCACGTCGCCCCCGCCGAGCGCGGCGCGCAGCCGGTCGGCGGCGTCGCGGGCGGCGGGCGCCAGGGAGGGGGTGGTGCGGCTGCCGCCGGAGATCGGGCCGTGCACGGGTCCGCTCAGCCCGATCTCGACGCGGACCAGGCGTTCCTCGACGCCCAGTCCGTCGGCGACGGCCCGCCGCAGGACGCTGCGGGCGCCGGTGCCCATGTCCTGGACGGCGCAGCGGGCGACGACCGTGCCCTCCTCGACGGTGAGTTCGACCTCGGTGGCCGGGTCGACGAAGTAGAGCCAGTTGGCGGCGGCGACGCCGACGCCCCGCCGGTAGCGGCCCGTGCCGCCGCGCCGGGCCCGGGCCCACACGGGGAGCGCCTGCGCCCAGTCGTACAGGGCGCGGCGCTTGGAGTTGCCGTCCCAGCGGCGGCGCAGGTCGATGGGGTCCTCGCCGAGCAGGTGGGCCATCTCGTCGACGGCCTGCTCCAGCGCCCAGCACAGTGGCGGGCCGCCGGGGCCGCGGAAGGGGGCGCCCGGGGGCCGGTTGGTGACGGTGTCGAAGTCGCGCAGCCGGCGCGGGGCGCGCCCGTACATGAACCGGGCCAGCGCGGCCACGGAGCCGCCGACGGAGACCCCGCCGTCGCTCTCGGCGTCGACGGCCAGGGCCGAGAGGTCCCCGGCCGCGTCGGCGGCCATCGCCAGGCGGATCCGGGTGGCGGGGCGGTAGCCGCCGTCGGTGAGCTCCTCGTCGCGGTCGAGGGAGACGCGGACGGGGG
>NZ_JBFBGN010000087.1:0-30850 GCF_040684675.1 Streptomyces sp. NPDC089915
CACGGTTCGATCGTGCTGGGCAGCGGGGGCACCACGTCCACCCCGAAGCTGAGCTTCATCTCCAGCAGCCAGCTCGTCGAGGCCATCGCGGCCGATCACCGCCGCCGGCCCCACCGTCTCGCCCAGGACCAGCCCGGCCGTCGCCGCCGTCACCGAACCCCGCTGCAGGGCGGAGGTGAGCAGCAGGAACGCCGCCGCCCCGCCCAGCAGCAGCGCGTACAGCGCGGGGTTGCGCAGCTCCCGCAGGGAGAAGGAGTCGATGAGGCGGACGGCCACCTCCACCACCCCGAAGCCCGTCCCGGCGGCCAGCCCGAGCACCAGGGCGCGCGAGCCGTCCGGCAGCCGTCCCGCCACCGCCCCCACCAGCAGCACCAGCCCCGCCACCGCCAGCAGCCCCAGCTTCAGGGCGAGCGTTCCGGCCCGGTCGCCCTCCTCACCGGAGGCCAGCCCCAGCATCAGCAGCCCCGCGCACACCACCCCCACCGCACCCCACTCCCGCCGCGACAGCCGCACCCCCAGCAGCCGCGCCGCGACCACCGCCGTCACGGCCAGGCTCGCGGCCAGCGCGGCCCCCACCGCGTAGATGGGGACGTGCCGCAGGGCGATGATCTGGAGCACGAACCCGACCGCGTCCAGCCCCAGCCCCGCCAGGTACCGCCACTGCCGCACCGCCCGCAGGAACAGGGCGGTGTCCACCCCCGAGCCCGCGGCCCCCGGCCGCGCAGCCGCCCGGGCCGCCACCGCCTGGAGGACCGAGGCGGTACCGAAACACACTGCCGCGCCCAGCGCGCAAACCATTCCGATCAGCACGAAACCGACTCTAGGGCCCCCGCCGTGACAAGGGTGTGACGGTGGCCGGATTCCCTCCCCCGACACCCCCGCTCTAGTCTGTCGGGACCCACGCCACCCAGGGGGAGCGGAACACCATGGACACCAGCGACACCACCCGACGACGCATGCGCTCCGGCGCGGTCGCCCTCGGCGGCATGGGCCTGCTCGCCGCCACCCTCGTGGCCTGCGGCAGCAGCAGCGAGCCCGACAAGCGCTGCGCGTCCAAGTCCACGCTGGACCACCTCAACTCCAAGGAGTGCAAGAGCGGCGGCCGCGGCGCCTACTACTACGGCGGCACCGTCAGCAACGGCAAGGTGTCCGGCGGCAGCTTCGACAAGTCGGCCGTCACCCGCGGCGGCATCGGCGGCGGCAGCCACTCCAGCTCCTCCGGCGGCTGACCCGCATGGAGCGCCACACCATCGAACCCCGCCCCGACTGGCAGAAGACCGTCGAGGAGCAGGGCCTGATCTACCCCCTCACCCGCTTCCCCGACGACTCGCTGCGCCCCTACTGGGACGAGAGCGCGTACTACTCCTTCTCCCTCCCCGAGGTCGAGGCGCTGGAGAACGTCGTCGAGGAACTGCACGCCATGTGCCTGGCCGCGGCCGCCCACATCGTCGAGCACGACCGCTTCGCCGACCTCGGCATCACCGACCCCGAGGTCGCCGCGCTCATCGCCGAGTCCTGGCGGCGGCGCGCCGAACAGCCCTCCCTCTACGGCCGCTTCGACCTGCGCTACGACGGCTCCGGCAGCCCCGCCAAGCTGCTGGAGTACAACGCCGACACCCCCACCTCGCTGGTGGAGGCGGCCAGCCCGCAGTGGTTCTGGATGGAGGAGCGCTTCCCCGGCGCCGACCAGTGGAACTCCCTGCACGAGCGGCTCGTCGAGGCCTGGCGCCGGCAGGCCGAGCTGCTGCCGCCCGGACCGCTGCACTTCGCCCACTCCGAGACGGACGAGCTCGGTGAGGACCTGATGACGGTCGCCTACCTCCAGGAGACCGCCGAGCAGGCCGGGCTGGAGACGCACGCCCTGTCCGTGGAGACCATCGGCTGGGACGCCCTCTCCGGCCGCTTCGTGGACGAGAAGCTCCGCTTCATCCGCGGCTGCTTCAAGCTCTACCCGTGGGAGTGGCTCGTCGACGACGAGTTCGGCCCGCACGTCCTCGGCACCTACGACCACGGCGGCGGGACCGGCACCACCGCCTGGATCGAGCCGCTGTGGAAGATGCTGCTGGCCAACAAGGCGCTGCTGGCGATCCTCTGGGAGCTCTTCCCCGAGCACCCGAACCTGCTGCCCGCCTACCTCGACGGGCCCCGCGAGCTCGCCGAGACCGGCGGGTACGCCGCCAAGCCCCTGCTGGGCCGCGAGGGCGCCGGCGTCACCCTCCACGAGCCGGGCGGGGAGCCCTTCGTACCGGCCGAGGAGGAGACGTACGTCTTCCAGGCGCTGGCCCCGCTGCCCGACTTCGACGGCAACCGCGTGGTCCTGGGCGCCTGGGTGGTCGAGGAGGAGGCGGCCGGACTCGGCATCCGCGAGTCGGCGGGCCCGGTCACCGACGAGTACGCCCGCTTCCTGCCGCACGTCATCCTCTGACCGCCAGGGGGTGCCCGGCCGGGCACCCCCGACCCCGTCAGCCGGCGAGGACCGCCCGCAGCTGCTCCAGACCCCAGTCCAGGTCCTCCTTGGAGATCACCAGCGGCGGCGCGATCCGGATCGTCGACCCGTGCGTGTCCTTCACCAGGACCCCGCGCCCCATCAGCCGCTCGGAGATCTCCCGGCCCGTGCCGCGCGCCGGGTCGATGTCGACGCCCGCCCACAGCCCGCGCCCGCGTACCGCCGTCACCGCGCCGGACCCGGCCAGCAGGTTCAGTTCCCGGTGCAGGTGGTCGCCGAGCTCGGTGGCCCGCTGCTGGTACTCGCCGGTGCGCAGCATCGCGATCACCTCCAGCGCGACGGCGCAGGCCAGGGGGTTCCCGCCGAAGGTGGAGCCGTGCTCCCCGGGCCGGAACACCCCGAGGACGTCGCGGTCGGCGACGACGGCGGAGACCGGCACCACACCGCCGCCGAGCGCCTTCCCCAGGACGTACACGTCCGGGACGACGCCCTCGTGCTCACACGCGAAGGTCTTCCCGGTGCGGCCCAGGCCCGACTGGATCTCGTCCGCCATGAACAGCACGTTCCGCTCGCGCGTCAGCTCCCGTACGCCCGCCAGGTACCCGGGCGGCGGGACCAGCACGCCCGCCTCGCCCTGGATCGGCTCCAGCAGGACGGCGACGGTGTTGGCGGTGACGGCCTGGGAGAGCGCGGTGAGGTCCCCGTACGGGACGATCTCGAAGCCCGGGGTGTAGGGGCCGAAGTGGTCGCGGGCGTCGTGGTCGGTGGAGAAGCTGACGATGGTCGTCGTCCGCCCGTGGAAGTTGCCGGCCGCGACCACGATCTTGGCCTGTCCGTCCGGGACGCCCTTGACCTCGTACCCCCACTTGCGGGCCGTCTTCACCGCCGTCTCCACGGCCTCCGCGCCCGTGTTCATGGGCAGCACCGCCTCCTTGCCGCAGAGCGCGGCGAGTTCGGTGCAGAACTCGGCGAAGCGGTCGTGGTGGAAGGCGCGGGAGGTGAGGGTGACCCGCTCCAGCTGGGCCTTGGCCGCGTCGATCAGACGCCGGTTGCCGTGGCCGAAGTTGAGCGCCGAGTACCCGGCGAGCATGTCGAGGTAGCGCCGCCCCTCCACGTCGGTCATCCACGCGCCCTCCGCCGAGGCCACGACGACCGGGAGGGGGTGGTAGTTGTGCGCGCTGTGCTCGTCGGCGGAGCGGATGGCATCAGCTGTTCTCGACACGGGGTCTCCGATCGTCCGTCTGCTGGTGACGCGGGTGACATGGGTGGCGTCCTTTGTATCGTCGCTCGGATCGTGGACGCGGAAACCTCCCGGGTGCCGCGCCCGCTAAGGTGTTCGGTACGCACGGCGACTGGCGTACGGAGAACCAACTCCGGGGGAGTCGTGCGCGCACTACCGCACACAGGGCCGCTCGCCTGGGCCTCGCGGGGACGAGACCTGACATCGACCCCGGAGGAGCCGCGATGACCGCGCACCGCCAGCCCGCCCTGTTCGCCACCGACCCCGACCTCGCCGCGCTCGTCTCCGCCGAGGAGACCCTCCAGGCCGAGACGCTGCGCCTGATCCCCAGCGAGAACTACGTCTCCGCCGCCGTCCTGGAGGCCTCCGGGACGGTCCTGCAGAACAAGTACAGCGAGGGCTACCCGGGCCGCCGCTACTACGAGGGCCAGCAGAACATCGACCGCGTCGAGGCCCTCGCGATCGAGCGGGCCAAGGGCCTGTTCGGGGTGGACCACGCGAACGTCCAGCCGTACTCCGGCTCCCCGGCCAACCTGGCCGTCTACCTGGCCTTCGCGAAGCCCGGCGACACCGTGATGGGCATGGCCCTGCCGATGGGCGGGCACCTGACGCACGGCTGGGGCGTCTCGGCGACGGGCTCCTGGTTCCGGGGCGTCCAGTACGGGGTGCGGGCCGAGGACGGCCTGATCGACTACGACGCGGTGCGCGAGCTCGCGCTGGCGGAGCGCCCGAAGATCCTCTTCTGCGGCGGCACGGCGCTGCCCCGCACGATCGACTTCGAGGCGTTCGCGTCGATCGCGCGGGAGGCCGGTTCGATCCTCGTCGCGGACGTGGCGCACATCGCGGGCCTGATCGCGGGCGGGGCCCACCCCTCGCCGGTCCCGTACGCGGACGTGGTCTCCACGACCACCCACAAGACCCTGCGCGGTCCGCGCGGCGCGATGCTGATGTGCAGGGAGGAGCACGCGAAGGCCATCGACAAGGCGGTCTTCCCCGGCCTCCAGGGCGGCCCCCACAACCAGACGACGGCGGGCATCGCCGTCGCCCTGCACGAGGCGGCCCAGCCGTCCTTCACGGCGTACGCGCACGCGGTCGTCGCCAACGCGAAGGCGCTGGCGGCGGCGCTGCTGGAGCGCGGCTTCGACCTCGTCTCGGGCGGCACGGACAACCACCTGATCCTGATGGACCTGACCTCGCGGGGGGTGGCGGGGAAGATCGCGGCGAAGGCGCTGGACCGCGCGGGCATCGTCGTCAACTACAACACGGTGCCGTTCGACCCGCGCAAGCCGTTCGACCCGTCGGGCATCCGGATCGGTACGCCGTCGCTGACCTCCCGCGGCCTGACCGCGGACCACATGCCGGCGGTCGCCGACTGGATCTCCCGCGCGGTGGACGCCGCCGCCAAGGGTGACGAGCAGGCCCTGGCCGCGATCCGCGCCGAGGTGGCCGACCTCCTGGCGGCGTTCCCGGCCCCGGGCCTCCCGGTCGCGTAGTTCCATCGCCGGCGGGGCTGTCCACAGCCCCGCCAGCGATCGAGGCGCGGGGGGCCGGGGGCGGGGCCCCCGGGGGGCCGGTACCTGAGAGAATGGCGGCATGGCTTCTGACCGTCCTCGCGCGCTCTCCGGCATCCAGCCCACCTCCGGCTCGTTCCACCTCGGGAACTACCTCGGAGCGATCCGCCAGTACGTCGCCCTGCAGGAGACGCACGACGCGTTCTACATGGTCGTCGACCTGCACGCGATCACCATGCCGCAGGATCCGAAGGACCTCCGCGCGAACACCCGCCTCTCCGCCGCGCAGCTCCTCGCCGCCGGCCTGGACCCCGAGCGCTGCACGCTCTTCATCCAGAGCCACGTCCCGGAGCACGCCCAGCTCGCCTGGGTGATGAACTGCATCACAGGCTTCGGCGAGGCCAGCCGGATGACCCAGTTCAAGGACAAGTCCGCCAAGGGCGGGGTCAACAGCGCCAGCGTCGGCCTGTTCACCTACCCGATCCTCCAGGTCGCCGACATCCTGCTCTACCAGGCGAACGCCGTCCCCGTCGGCGAGGACCAGCGCCAGCACGTGGAGCTGACCCGCGACCTCGCCGAGCGGTTCAACCACCGCTACGGCCAGACCTTCACCCTCCCCGCCGCGCACATCGTCAAGGAGGTCGCGAAGATCTACGACCTCCAGGACCCCTCGATCAAGATGTCGAAGTCCGCCTCCTCCCCGAAGGGCCTGATCAGCCTCCTCGACGAGCCGAAGGCCACCGAGAAGAAGATCAAGAGCGCGGTCACCGACACCGAGGCCGAGATCCGCTTCGACGTCGAGAACAAGCCCGGCGTCAGCAACCTGCTCACGATCTACTCCACCCTCACGGGCGAGTCGATCCCCGCCCTGGAGGCGGCGTACGAGGGCAAGGGGTACGGCGCGCTCAAGACCGACCTCGCCGGAGTGATGGTCGACTTCGTCACACCCTTCAAGCAGCGCACGCAGGAGTTCCTGGACGACCCGGAGACCCTGGACGCCGTGCTGGCCAAGGGCGCGGAGAAGGCCCGGGCGGTCGCCGCCGAGACCCTGGCGCAGGCCTACGAGCGCATCGGGTTCGTGCCCGCCAAGCACTGACCGACCGAGGCCCCTGGCGGCCGAGGGGGTGCTGCCGCCACACTGAGGCGGCAGCACCCGATGCGATCGCGTCGATCCGACCACATCGACGTGACTACACACCAAGACGCGCGGAGGAGATCACGTGGGGACCGTAACGCTCGGCGTTTCGATCGCGGTCCCGGAGCCGTACGGCAGCCAGCTCCAGCAGCTGCGCGCCGGCTTCGGGGACGCCGCCGCGCACGGCATCCCCACGCACGTCACCCTCGTCCCGCCCACCGAGGTGGAGGCCGGGCGGCTGGCGGAGATCCGGGCGCACCTCGCCGAGGTCGCGCGGTCCTTCCCCTCCTTCGCGATGCGGCTGGAGGGGACGGGAACCTTCCGGCCCCTCTCCCCGGTCGTCTTCGTCCGGCTCGCCGAGGGCGTCGAGGGCTGCACCAGCCTCCAGGGCCGCATCCGCGACCCCGAGGGCCCCATCAGCCGCGAGCTGGCCTTCCCGTACCACCCGCACGTCACGGTCGCCCACGGGATCTCCGAGGAGGCCATGGACCGGGCCTTCACCGAGCTCTCCGACTACGCCGCCGGCTGGCAGTGCGCGGGCTTCGCCCTCTACGAGCAGGGCTCGGACGGGGTCTGGCGCAAGCTGCGCGAGTACCCCTTCGGGACCGCCGCGACGGCCGTCCCCGCGCAGTCGGGACCGTCCGGGGCCGACACCGCCATACGGCGCGCCTGACGCGACGGCCGCAGGCCCCGGCAGGCGCGGAAGGCGTGGAAGCGGAGCCTTCGCAGGACCAGGGCGTGGAACGGTCGGGGCGCGGCACGGGGCGCGGGGCGAAAAGTCACAATCGACGACCGTAATGCCCGAAAGCGGCAATCCCGACTATTTCCGGCAGCTCATTTACGGTGGCCCCCATGGACTGGCTGAAGAAACTCCCGGTGATCGGACCGCTCGTGTCGGCCGTCCTGAGGACGCACGCCTGGCGTTCGTACGAGCGCCTGGACCGGGTCCACTGGTCCCGGCTGGCCTCCGCGATCACCTTCATCAGCTTCCTCGCGCTCTTCCCGCTGATCACCGTCGCCGCCGCCGTCGGAGCCGCGACGCTCAGCCAGGACCAGCTGGACCGGCTCCAGAAGAGCCTCGGAGAGCAGGTCCCCGGCATCTCCGACCAGCTCGACCTCCCCGGCCTCGTCGCCAACGCGGGCACCGTCGGCCTCGTCGCCGGCGCGATCCTCCTCTTCACCGGAATCGGCTGGATCGGATCCATGCGCGACTGCCTGCGCGCCGTCTGGGAGAAGGACGACGAGGACCAGGGCAACCCGGTGGTCCGCAAGGGCAAGGACGCCCTGGTGCTGCTCGGCCTCGGCGGGGCGGCCCTCGCCTCGGCCGCCGCGTCGATCATCGGCTCCACCGCCGTCGGCAAGGTCGCCGAGCTCACCGGCATCCCGAGGGGCGGGGCGGGCGGGGCCCTGCTGCGGGCCGGGGCCTTCCTCGTCGGCGTCCTGGCGGCCTTCCTGCTCCTGCTCTACCTGCTGACCCTGCTGCCCGGGGTCGAGCCGCCGCGCGCCCGCCTCCTCCAGGCCGCACTGATCGGCGCGGCCGGCTTCGAACTGCTGAAGCTGCTGCTCAGCGGCTATATGCGCGGGGTGGCCGCCAAGAGCATGTACGGGGCCTTCGGCGTGCCGATCGCCCTGCTGCTGTGGATCAACTTCACGGCGAAGCTGCTCTTGTACTGCGCCGCCTGGACCGCGACCCGGGACGACGAGGCGCGGGAGGAGGCGCAGGAGGAGGGGCCCGCTACGAACCCTGGCCCCGCCGGCCCCGCGGCCAGCGGCGGTTGACCACGTAGGCCCCGCCCGCCACTACGGCCAGGGCTCCGCCCGCGATGCCGAGCGCGGTGCCGAGACCGCCGCCCGAGGCGGGCGGGCCGTCCGCCACCGGGGTGTTCTCGTGGGACTTCGCCGGGGAGCCGAAGGGGCGGGTGTCCGCGCTCTTCGGGGGTACCAGCTCACCGACCGGCTTGACCTTGCCGGCCGCCGCGAAGCCCCAGTCGAAGAGGTCGGCGGTCTCCTGGTAGACCGAGTTGAGCCCGCCGTGCTCCGGGTTCATCACCGTGACCAGCAGCTTCTTGTCCCCGCGCTGGGCCGCGCCGGTGAAGGTGGAGCCGGCCATGGTGGTGTTGCCGTTCTTCACCCCGGCGATGCCCTTGTACGGGGCGATGCCGCCGGCGCCGGTCATCAGCCGGTTGGTGTTCTGGATCTCGAAGAACTCCCGCGGCTTGCCCGCCTCCTGGACGCCCGGGAACTTCGCCTGGGCGGTGCCGCAGTACTCGCGGAAGTCCTGCTTCTGGAGTCCGGAGCGGGCGATGAGGGTGAGGTCGTAGGCGCTGGAGACCTGCTCGGGGGCGTCGTAGCCGTCGGGCGAGATCACGTGCGTGTCCAGGGCCTGGAGTTCCTCGGCGTGCGCCTGCATGTCCTTGACGGTCTTCTCGACGCCGCCGTTCATGGCCGAGAGCACGTGCACCGCGTCGTTCCCGGAGCGCAGGAACACCCCGAGCCACAGGTCGTGGACGGAGTAGTCGTGGTCCTCCTTGACCCCGACCAGGCTGCTGCCGGGGCCGACGCCGTCCATGTCCTGGCCGGTGACGTGGTGCACCTGGTCCTTGGGCAGGGCGGGCAGCACGGTGTCGGCGAAGAGCATCTTCATGGTGGACGCCGGGGGCAGCCGCCAGTGGGCGTTGTGCGCCGCGAGGACCTCGCCGGTCTCGGCGTCCGCCACGATCCAGGACCGGCCGGTGAGGTTCGCGGGCAGTGCGGGCGCCCCGGGCAGGAGGTTGACCTGGGTGCCGGGCTGGCCGAGCCGGGCGCCGCCGACCGTGGACATCGAGGGGGGCGGCGCGGGTGCCGCCGGGGCCTGCCCGGGCCGTCCCTTCCCGTCCGCCGCAGGGGGCGTCGTCGCCGCGCGCGCGGGCGCGGTGGAGGCCTGGACGAGGATCGCCGGAACCAGCAGCGCGGCGGAAAGGACCGTCAGAGCGGTCTTCTTGGCAGACACGCAGGTGAACGTACATCCCGATCTGCTGCCCGGCGTCGCGGACCGGCCAACCGGGGCGAACCACCCCCGGTACGGCCCACCCCGCCGCGTCCGTCCTGGGGACGAATCCGATACTGGGGACATGAAACTCAGCCGTACCGCGTCCTGGTTCCTCGCAGCGTTCGGAGCTTGGTCCTGGGTGATCTGGTCCACGTTCGTAAAGAACCTCTTCAATGACGCCAGCGGTCTGGCTTTCGACGACGGTCGGCCCACGGCCTACTTCTGGGTCCACCTCCTCCTCGCGGTGACCTCCTTCCTCCTGGGGACGGCCGTCGGAGTGATCGGGTTGCGCAGCCTGCGCGTACTGCGGCGCGAATCACGATGACCGTGTTTGTGGTGATTGTGGCGGTGGTCGCGGTCCTGGCGCTGCTGGGACTGGTCCATCGGTGGCTGTGGGTGCGGCTGGTCCGCGACACCACCCGCGCGGGCGGGCCCGCGCGGCGGGCCGGGACGGTCCTCGCCTTCGCGCTGCCGCTGCTCTCCCTGGCCGCCCTGACGGCGGGCCGGGCCGGCGCCCCGTTCTGGGTCCAGCGGCTGGTGGCCTGGCCGGGCTTCATGTGGCTCGCGGTCCTGCTGTACCTGACGCTGGCGATGCTGGTGGGGGAGCCCGTCCGCCGCCTGTGGCTCCGCCGGATCGCCCGCGACACCGCCGCCGGGGCCCTTCCGGCCCCCGCCGAGGTGCCCACGTCCCTGCCCGGCATCCAGGCGGACACCGCCGAGGCCGTCCCCGCAACGGCCCCGGCCGCCGCTGAAGCCGCAGCCGAACCCGCCGCCGCAGCGGCCCCGGCCGGGCGGGGGAGCGGTGCCCCGGAGCCGGCCGGCGCCGGGGTCAGCCGCCGGGTGTTCGTCGCGCGGACCGTCGGCGGGGCCGCCGTCGCCGCCGCCGGGCTGACCGTCGGGAACGGGACGTACGGGGTGCTGCGCGGCCCGCGCGTCAAGCGGGTGCAGGTGCCCCTCGCCCGGCTGCCCCGCGCGGCCCACGGCTTCCGGATCGCCGTCGTCAGCGACGTCCACCTCGGCCCGATCCTGGGCCGCGCCCACACCCAGCGCATCGTCGACACCGTCAACCGGACCCAGCCCGACCTCATCGCCGTCGTCGGCGACCTCGTCGACGGCAACGTCCACGACCTCGGGCCCGCCGCCGAACCCCTGCGCGCACTGCGCTCCCGCCACGGAGCCTTCTTCGTCACCGGCAACCACGAGTACTTCTCCGGCGCCCGGCAGTGGGTCGACCACGTCCGCGAACTCGGCCTGGTCCCGCTGGAGAACGCCCGCCGCGAGCTGCCGTACTTCGATCTCGCCGGGGTCAACGACGTCCAGGGGGAGAAGGAGGGCGAGGGCCCCGACTTCCAGGCCGCGCTCGGCGACCGCGACCGCTCCCGCACCTCCGTGCTCCTCGCCCACCAGCCGGTGGTGATCGACGACGCCGTCCGCCACGGCGTGGACCTCCAGCTCTCCGGCCACACCCACGGCGGGCAGCTCTGGCCGGGCAACTACCTCGCCGAGCTCGCCAATCCGACGGTGGCGGGCCTGGAGCGGTACGGGGACACCCAGCTCTACGTCTCCCGGGGCGCCGGCGCCTGGGGGCCGCCGGTCCGGGTGGGCGCGCCGTCCGACATCACCGTCGTCGAACTCGCCTCATACCAGACCTGACCGTGCGGGACAGGGGCAACACGCCTCTTCCCGTGGCCGGATTTCCGTGATTGGCTGGCTGGCGGTCGTCCGATAGTCGGATAGGCCGTTCGTTTACCGGGGGGCCGGGGGTATGGGGATGGGGACGGGGTCTGTCCGCACGAGGGTGATCGCGGTCGGGCTGATCCTCGCCGCCGCGGGCGGCGCGGCGGCCTGGAAGCTGCTGCCCCTCGGCGAAGAGGGGCACGGCGCGATCCGGGTGGGGACCACCGACACGGTCTCCGCCCTGGACCCGGCCGGGGCGTACGACGCCGGTTCCTGGGCCCTGTACAGCAACGTCTACCAGTCGCTGCTGACCATCAAGCCCGGCTCCGACACCCCCGTCCCGGACGCGGCGTCCTCCTGCGCGTTCGTCGGGCAGAAGCTGACGACCTACCGGTGCGAGCTGCGCCCCGACCTGACCTTCGCCGGCGGCCGCCAGGTCACCGCCGACGACGTGAAGTTCTCCTTCGACCGGATCAAGCAGATCAACTCCGACCAGGGTCCGGCCCCGCTCTTCAACACCCTGGCGTCGGTCAAGGCCGAGGGCCGCAGCGTCACCTTCAACCTCTCCGCCCCCGACGCCACCTTCCCGTTCAAGATCGCGACGGGCGCCGCCTCCATCGTGGACAAGGACCGGTACCCGGCCAAGGCGCTGCGCGAGGACGGCAAGGCCGACGGCTCGGGCCCGTTCACCCTGACCGGCTACAAGGCCCGTACGAGCGCCGAGCTCAAGCCCAACCCGGCGTACAAGGGGCAGGCCAAGCCCGCCCGGTCCGCGGTGACGGTCCGCTACTTCAAGGACTCGGCCCAGCTGGACCAGGCCTGGAAGGACCACCAGATCGAGGTGGCGCACCGCGACATGCCACCGGCGGTGCTCGCGGCCCTCAACCCCGGTCTGAAGGACACCCGTTACCAGACCTCGGGCGGTACCGAGGCCCGGCACATGGTCTTCAACGTCCGCCCCGGCTCCACCGTCCAGAAGCCGGCCGTCCGCCAGGCCATCGCCGCCGCCCTGGACCGGTCGAAGATCGCGAGCGACGTGTACCGGGGCACGGTCACCCCGCTTTACTCCCTCGTCCCGGCGGGCATCGCCGGGCACAGCACGCCGTTCTTCGACACCTACCCCTCGCCCAGCGGCGCGACCGCCCGCAAGCTCCTCGCGGACGCGGGCGTCGCCACACCGGTGTCCGTCACCCTCGGGGTCAACACCCGCGGGGCGAACCTGGCCGAGGCCGACGAGATCAAGCGGCAGCTGGAGTCGACCGGCCTCTTCCAGCTCCAGATCAAGCCGGTCGACGCGTGGGAGGACTTCCAGAAGGCCTACGCGGCCGGCCAGTTCGACGCCTACACGATCGGCTGGATCGCCGACTTCCCGGACGCGGACAACTTCCTCGCCCCGCTGGTCGGCAAGGACTCCAGTATGAACAACGGCTTCTCCGACAAGGCCGTCGAGGACCTCATCGCCCGCACCCAGTCCTTCCAGGACCGCGGCGAGGCCTCCAACGACTTCCGCGAGCTCCAGAGGCTGGTCTCCCAGCAGATCCCGCTGCTCCCGATCTGGCAGAAGAAGGACTACGTCCTGTCCCGCGAGTCCGTCACCGGCCTCCAGTACCTCTCCGACGGCACGGGCGTGTGGCGCCTGTGGGAGCTCAACTGGCTGTAGCGGGACCGATGGTGTCCCCGTGGGCCACCAGCAGGGTGCGCAGGGCCGTGGCCAGGGTCTCGCACTCCGCGCGGTCCAGCGGGGCCAGCAGGCGCGCGTAGTGGGCCAGGTGGCCCTCCATCACGGAGTCGGCCAGCGCGTGGCCCTCCTCCGTCAGGCGGATGCGCACCGACCGGCGGTCGGCCCCGTCGCGGACCCGCTCGACCAGGCCCTTGGCCTCCAGGCGGTCGATCCGGTTGGTGATCGCGCCCGAGGTCACCATCGCCGCGGGCAGCAGCGCCCCGGCGGTCAGCGCGTAGGGCGGACCTGACCGGCGCAGGCTGAGCAGGACGTCGAACTCCCCGACCTCCAGGCCGTGTTCGGCGGTGAACGCCTTGAGGTACTTGTCGATGGTCCGGTTCATGCGCTGGATCCGGGCCAGCACCTCGACGGGCCACAGCGCCTCCGCGAGGTCGGGGCGCTCCTTCTCCCAGAGGCCGACGACGGCGGCCACCATGTCCTGCTCTCCGGCCTGATCTTCGCGGGGCTCTTCCATGCCCCAAGAATACCTCAACGTTAAGACACTTGACGTTGAAGGGGTCTGCCTGTTTTTATCTCAACGTTGAGATTGTCAAGGTTGAGACGTGAAGGGGAGTGGGTCATCCATGACGGTCACCGCCACCACCGGGAGCCGCACCGACAGGGGTGTCGCCAGCGCCGCACCGGGCCCCGTCCCCGTGCTCTGGCTCGCCCTGCTGGCCACGCCCATCGCCGCCGGCGCCAACGCGCCGGTGCTGATCCTCCCCGACATGGCCCGCTCCCTCGGGGTGCCCGCCGCCACCGCCGCCTGGCTGCTCACCGCCTTCGGCTGGGCCATGGCCGTCGGCACCCCGCTGATCGCCGCGATCCTGCGCCGCCGCGGCCTGGCCGCCGTACTCCGGCTGGCCACCGCCCTCGTCCTGGGCGGGACCGTGCTCGTCGCCGTTTCCCCCTGGCTCCCGCTCACCCTGCTGGGCCGCTGCGCCCAGGCCGCCGGCGGCGCCGGACTGGTGACGGCTGCCATGAGCCTGGCCGGGTCCGCCCGCCGGATGGGCGTCATCAGCGCGGGCTTCGGCATGCTCGGCGCGGCCGGACCCCTGCTCGGCCGGACCCTCGCGGACGCCGCCTCCTGGCGGGTCGCGCTCGCCGTCCAGGCCGTCTCCCTGCTGGCGGTACCCGTCGTCCTGCGCCGCGCCGCAGGCGGGGTCCCCGCCGCCGCGGGCCGCTTCGACGCCCGGGGCGCCGCCCTGCTGACGGGGCTCGCCACCGCCCTCGTGCTGCTGCCGACCCAGCCCCTGGCCGCCCTGGGCGCCGCGCTCGCCGCCGCCGTCCTGCTCGCCCTGCACGTACGCCGCCGCCCCGACGGGTTCGTGCCCGTCGCGCTGCTGCGCCGGCCCGTGTTCGTCGTCTCCGCGCTGCTCGCGCTGGCCCTGTCGGCCTCCTACTTCACCCTGCTCTTCTCGGTGCCCCGACTGCTCGCCGACCGCGCCGGATGGGACGCCGGCACCGCCGGGGCCTGGCAGCTGGTCGCGCTGCTCACCGGGTCCGCCCTGTCCTGGCTGCTCGCCGCCGCCTCGGCGCGGATGGGCCGCGCGGCCGTCCGCACGGTGCTCGTCACGGCCGGGGCCGCCGCCGCGCTCACCGGGGTCCTCGCCTCCTCCGGCGCGCTGCTGGTGATCGCCACCGGGGTGGCCGTGTTCACCGCCACCGGCGCCAACGGGGTCCTGTCGACCCACGCCGTGTCCGCCGCCCCCGACGAGGCCCACCGGCCCGGCGCCATCGGCCTGTTCACCCTCTGCTACCAGCTCGGCGGCGCCTTCGGCCCGGCCGTCGCGACGCTCCTCGTCCTCGGCTCCTGAGCCCGCCCCCGCCCGCTCAGCCCTCCTCGGGCCTCGGGTCGGACGCCCGCCCGCCGCCCCGCGACACCGCCGTCTGGGCCATGCCCGGCAGGAAGTCCGCGAACAGCTCGTGCACCTCCCGCACCAGCGGCCGCAGCACCCGGAACCGGGCCAGGACGATGCCCCGCGTGGTCAGCTGCGCGCCCCGCTCGGCGAGCCGGCGCGTCTTCTCACTGTCCGGCGAACGGTCGAAGACCCAGTACAGGACGAGCCCCATCTGCGAGAGCCACATCAACTCGGGCAGGACGTCGGCCAGTTCGGCCGGGACCTTGGTCTTCGCCCCGGCGAGCACCTCTCGGTGGATGTCGATGGCCGCCTGACGCGCCGGTTCCGATTCCGGGGAGAAGGGGCTCAGCGGACTCTCCGGGTCCGCCGCGTTCTTGAAGAACTGCGAGGCGAACTCGTGGTACGGCGCGGCGATGTCCAGCCAGCTCGTCAGCACTCCGGCGAGCCGCTTCTGGAGATCGGCCTCCTGGTCCAGGATCGGCCGGACCGCCGCCTGGTGGGCCGCGCCGATCCGGTCGTAGAACCCCTGGACCAGGTGCTCCTTCGACTCGAAGTAGTAGTAGGCGTTGCCGACCGAGACCCCGGCCTCCTTGGCGATGGCCCGCATGGTCGTCTTGTCGAACCCGCGTTCCTGGAACAGCCGGAGCGCGGTCTCGAGAATGAGCGTGCGGGTCTGCTCGCTCTTGGGAGCCTTCTGATCTGTCACGGTGTCCGACCTTATCGGGCACCCGGACCGCGATCGTCACAGGCCGGTTCACCCGGCTCCGCTTCGGACTTGGTCCGTACCGCGTCCGGAGGGCGGGCCGCCGTGCTCAATGCGACGGGCGCAGCGTCAGCGGATGGTCCGGGGCGAGCCGGTTCGCGAGCGCGACCAGGACGTCCGTGCTCGCGTTCTGGACCGTGCTGCCCCGGCCCTGCGTGGCCACCGTCGCGATCGCCAGCTTCTTCGCCGGCAGATAGGCCACGGTCGCCGCGTACCCGGCGAAGGAGGGGTTCTGCAGGATCCAGTCGCCCCGCACCACCAGCCCCAGCGCGTACGAGGTACCCGGCTCGACCGTCGACACCGGCGTGAGCTGCGCCTTGTGCGAGCGCGGGCTCAGCAGCTTCCCCTCGCCGATCGCCGCGAAGGACTTCGCCACGTCCGCCAGCGTGGACGACATCACCGCCCCCGGCGCGATCGTCCAGGACGGGTCCCAGTACGTGGAGTCCTCGAACACCTTGCGCTCGTTGTCGAAGGCGTGCAGCACCGGCGCGGGGATCTCGGCGGTGGTCGGGTTGGCGGTCCCGGTCAGCCCCAGCGGCTTGATGATCTCCTCGCGCATCACCTCGGCCAGCGGCCTGTCCCGCACCCGGGCGATGACGTCGCCCAGGATCTGCCAGTTGGCGTGCGAGTACGCGAAGCCCGACCCGGGCGCGCGCACCAGGGGCCGGTCCACGGACATCTTCACCAGCTCCTGCGGAGTCCACTGCCGGAACGGGTTCTCGTACAGGGCGGCGATGAACTTCGGGTCCCGGACGTAGTCGGCGTAGCCGGAGGTGGTGGAGGCCAGCATCCGCAGCGTGATCGCGTCCGCGTGCGGCAGGTCGGGGCGCCAGCGGGAGACGCTGTCGTCCAGCGAGACCTTCCCCTCGTCGACCAGCTTGAGCAGGACGGTCGTCAGGTAGGGGATCGCGACGGCGCCGTTGCGGAAGCGCATGTCCGGGGTGGCGGGGATCCCGGTCATCGTCTCCCCGGCCGCGACGGAGGCGACCCGCTCGCCGCCGCTCCACACCTCGGCCATGGAGGCGGTCAGCTTGTACTTCGCCAGCGACTCGCGCACCTGCCGATCGGCGAAGCCGGCCGTGTCCCCCGGCAGACAGGCGCCGCCCCGGGAGACCTGCCCGGCCGGACAGCCCGGCTCATCGCCCGCGGCCGCGGGACCCCCGCAGCCGGACAGCAGCGAGGCCCCGAGGACCAGGGTCAGCAGCGGCGGCGCGGACTTCACGGAACGACGGCGCATGGCTGCCTCCAGCGGCTCGGAGCGCTTCCCTCGGAGGCTAGCCCCGCGCCCCCGCCCCGGCGCGCCCGAGCGGTCCGAGGGGGTGACACCCCGGCAACGCCCGAGGCCCGCACCCCGGGAAGGGGTACGGGCCTCGGGCGCGGACGGGCGGAATCAGAAGCGGCGCGTGATCAGCGCACGCTTCACTTCCTGGATCGCCTTCGTGACCTCGATGCCACGGGGGCACGCGTCGGTGCAGTTGAAGGTCGTGCGGCAGCGCCACACGCCGTCCTTGTCGTTCAGGATCTCCAGCCGCTGCTCGCCGGCCTCGTCACGCGAGTCGAAGATGAAGCGGTGGGCGTTGACGATCGCCGCCGGGCCGAAGTACTGGCCGTCGTTCCAGAACACCGGGCACGAGGACGTGCACGCGGCGCACAGGATGCACTTGGTGGTGTCGTCGAAGCGCTCGCGGTCCTCGGCGGACTGCAGGCGCTCGCGCGTCGGCTCGTTGCCCTTGGTGACCAGGAACGGCATGACGTCCCGGTACGCCTGGAAGAAGGGCTCCATGTCGACCACGAGGTCCTTCATCACCGTGAGGCCCTTGATGGCCTCGACCGTGATGGGCTTCTCCGGGTTGATGTCCTTGATCAGCGTCTTGCAGGCGAGCCTGTTCTTGCCGTTGATCCGCATCGCGTCGGAGCCGCAGATGCCGTGCGCGCACGACCGGCGGAAGGTCAGCGTGCCGTCGAGGTCCCACTTGATCTTGTGGAGACCGTCGAGCACGCGCTCCTTCGGGTCGATCTCGATCTGGAAGTCCTGCCACTCCGCCTCGGCCGAGACCTCGGGGTTGTAGCGGCGGATCCGGAAGGTGACCGTGATGTTGTGCGAGGCCGCGGCCTCGGCCTCGACCTTGTCCAGGGTGGGGGTGGCCATCAGTACTTACGCTCCATCGGCTGGTAGCGGGTGACGACGACGGGCTTGTAGTCCAGGCGGACGGAGTCCTTGCCGTCGGCGCCGACCTCGCGGTACGCCATGGTGTGGCGCATGAAGTTGACGTCGTCGCGGTTCGGGTAGTCCTCGCGGTAGTGACCGCCGCGGGACTCCTTGCGCGCGAGGGCGGACACGGCCATGACCTCGGCCAGGTCGAGCAGGTTGCCCAGCTCGATGGCCTCCAGCAGGTCCGTGTTGAAGCGCTTGCCCTTGTCCTGGACGGACACGTTCTTGTAGCGCTCGCGCAGCTCCGCGATCTTCTCGACCGCGGTCTTGATGGTCTGCTCCGTACGGAACACCATCACGCACGCGTCCATCGTCTCCTGGAGCTCCAGGCGCAGGTCGGCGACCCGCTCCTGGCCCGTGGAGTTGCGCAGCCGCTCGACCAGGTCGACGACCTGCTGCGCCGGGTTCTCGGGGAGCTCGACGTAGTCGTTCTCCTGCGAGTACTTGGCCGCGGCGATGCCGGAGCGCTTGCCGAAGACGTTGATGTCCAGCAGCGAGTTGGTGCCCAGGCGGTTGGCGCCGTGCACCGACACGCACGCGACCTCGCCGGCCGCGTACAGGCCCGGGACGACGGTGGTGTTGTCCGACAGGACCTCACCCTCGACGTTGGTCGGGATGCCGCCCATGGCGTAGTGCGCGGTGGGCTGGATCGGGATCGGGTCCGTGTACGGCTCGATACCGAGGTAGGTGCGCGCGAACTCCGTGATGTCCGGGAGCTTCGCGTCGAGCTGCTCCGGCGGGAGGTGCGTCAGGTCCAGGTACACGTGGTCGCCGGCCGGACCGCAGCCGCGGCCCTCGCGGATCTCGGTGTAGATGGAGCGCGAGACGACGTCACGGGACGCGAGGTCCTTCATGACCGGCGCGTACTTCTCCATGAAGCGCTCGCCGTCCTTGTTGCGGAGGATGCCGCCCTCACCGCGGGCGCCCTCCGTCAGCAGGATGCCCATGCGCCAGATGCCCGTCGGGTGGAACTGGAAGAACTCCATGTCCTCCAGCGGCAGGCCGCGGCGGTAGCAGGCCGCCTGGCCGTCACCCGTCAGGGTGTGCGCGTTGGAGGTCACCTTGAAGAACTTGCCGGTGCCGCCGGAGGCGTAGATGACCGCCTTGGCCTGGAACACGTGGATCTCGCCGGTGGCGAGCTCGTACGCGACCACACCCGCGGACTTCTTGACGCCGTCCTCCTCGACCAGGAGCTGGTCCAGGACGTAGAACTCGTTGAAGAACTCCACGCCCTCCTTGACGCAGTTCTGGTACAGCGTCTGGAGGATCATGTGGCCGGTGCGGTCCGCGGCGTAGCAGGACCGGCGGACCGGGGCCTCGCCGTGGTTGCGGGAGTGACCGCCGAAGCGGCGCTGGTCGATGGTGCCGTCCGGGGTGCGGTTGAACGGCAGGCCCATCTTCTCGAGGTCGAGGACCGCGTCGATGGCCTCCTTCGCCAGGATCTCGGCGGCGTCCTGGTCGACCAGGTAGTCACCGCCCTTGACCGTGTCGAAGGTGTGCCACTCCCAGTTGTCGTCCTCCACGTTGGCCAGCGCGGCGGCCATGCCGCCCTGCGCGGCGCCCGTGTGGGAGCGGGTGGGGTAGAGCTTCGTCAGCACGGCGGTGCGGCTGCGCTTCGTCGACTCGATGGCGGCGCGCATGCCCGCGCCACCGGCGCCGACGATGACGGTGTCGTACTTGTGGATCTTCATCTGTTTCGCCTCAGCCCCGTTGCCTAGCGGATGTTCGGGTCGAAGGTGAAGATCACCAGCGTGCCCAGAAGGATGGTGAACACGGTGGCGGTGTAGAGCAGGCCCTTCAGCCACAGCCGCGTGTTGGCGCGCTCCGCGTAGTCGTTGATGACGGTACGCAGACCATTGGCGCCGTGCAGCATGGCCAGCCACAGCATCAGCAGGTCCCAGACCTGCCAGAACGGGGAAGCCCAGCGGCCGGCCACGAAGGCGAAGCCGACCTTGGAGACGCCGCCGTCCAGCACCAGCTGGATCAGCAGGTGGCCGATGACCAGGACGACCAGCACGATGCCCGAGAGGCGCATGAAGAGCCACGCGGCCATCTCGAAGTTGCCGCGGGTCGAGCGCGGCGTCTTGCCGGTGCGCTTGCGCGGGGCCTCGATGTAGGGCGCCGGGTTGTCGGCGTCGTAGAGGGACACGCCCTCTACGTCGCCGATCGCCTGGGCGGAAGAAGTGTCAGAAGACATGCGTGTCACTCCCCGAACAGAACGCGGTAGGCGTGGCCGAGGACGGGGTACAGGGCCCCGACCATCAGCACGATCCAGATGCCCACGACGCTCCAGAGCATCTGCTTCTGGTAGCGGGGGCCCTTGGACCAGAAGTCCACGGCGATGACACGGAGACCGTTGAGCGCGTGGAACAGGATTGCGGCGACGAGGCCGTACTCCAGCAGCGCGACGATCGGAGTCTTGTAGGTAGCCACGACATCGTCGTACGCCTCAGGGGAGACGCGGACGAGTGCGGTGTCGAGGACGTGTACGAACAGGAAGAAGAAAATGAGGACGCCGGTGACTCGATGAGCCACCCAGGACCACATTCCTTCCCGGCCGCGGTACAACGTTCCAGCCGGCACGGAAAACCCTCCGGAAGCGGGGCGGGGGCCAGCCGGCTTCTTTGTCGGTCGGGCCCGGCCGGGTACGGTCCACCGGCCCCGGACATCGTAGCGACGCTTCGTCGGTTCCCTTGCGCGGGGTCCACTGGTGTGATCAAACAGGCACGGACGGCCTATCCCACAGGGGCAAATAGCCCGAAATCAGCCGTTGACCGGCCGTCATCGGGGTCCGTGCCGCTCCGGGGGCACTCCGCGCCCGCCAGCCGGCCGAGCAGGCACTGCAGCCGGGAGCGGGCGACCATCCGCAGTTCGTCGGCCGAGATCGAGCGCTCCTCGTCGATCTCGTGACCCATCCTCCGCCGGATCGCGGCCAGCAGCTGGCTTATCTGCTCCTCCGGCGGGTGCCCGTCCAGGCAGACCACGAAGGCGTGCCCGAAGGTGCGCTCGTACTCCGCCCGGGCCGCGTCCAGCGCCACCAGCGCCGCGTAGGGCGCCCCGTGCCCCAGCTCCGCCGAGGACTCCCGGGCCAGCGCCTCGGTGAGGTCGCCCTGGGACATGTCGTACGCGGCCTCGTCGCCCGCCGCCAGCAGCGAGGCGGTGTCCGGGTAGGGCCGGTGGTCGGCCACCCGCTGGGCCCAGCGGCCGCTGCCGCAGCAGTGCAGCAGCGCCGTCCGGGCCTGCTCGGGCGGCAGGGTGTTGAACCGCTCCAGCCCGGCACCCGGGGAGGAGGCCGGGCCGCGGACCTGTGCCGGAAGGGGGCTGGACAGCGGAGGTCTCCTCGGGGCGCGGCGCGGGTGTACCGCCACGCTAGCGATCTCGGGGAGGGGGTGTCGTACGCATCGGGGGATTTCACCCGGAAGTGAGCCGAAAGGATGACACCCGGGCCGGATTGAACCGGCCGAAGAGAGGGGAGGGCGACCGAGGCCGCCACCCCCCACAGGAGAGGCCCCGGTCGCCATCCGTCACGGGCTCGTGCGACAAGCCCGTATCTGTGTCAGCGTCCGGAGTGCGTTTTCTGTCACACCTCGCTCCGCGCAGGCTTGGTTGCTGGTTGTACAACGCGTGGACGCGAGGTACGTGAAAGCCGTAACGTGCGGATTTGCGCCACACGTACAGGACGTCGAACGGGTTGGGGACTTTGCTGGGGGACGACGCGGAGCTGACCGCCGCGGTGCTCGCGGCACAGGACGGCGACGAGAGCGCGTTCCGGACTGTGTACCGCGCCGTGCACCCGCGCCTGCTCGGATACGTACGCACGCTCGTCGGAGACGGCGACGCGGAGGACGTGACCTCCGAGGCATGGCTGCAGATCGCCCGCGACCTCGCCACCTTCACCGGTGACGCCGACCGCTTCCGCGGCTGGGCGGCCCGGATCGCCCGCAACCGGGCCCTCGACCACATCCGCATGCGCGGCCGCCGGCCCGCCGTCGGCGGTGACGAGACCGAGCTGACCGGCCGGGCCGCGGACTCCGACACCTACGGCGAGGCCATGGAGGCCCTGTCCACGGGCCGCACCATGGCGCTCATAGCCCAGCTCCCGCAGGACCAGGCCGAGGCCGTCGTACTGCGGGTGGTCGTCGGACTCGACGCGAAGAGCGCGGCCGAGACCCTGGGCAAACGGCCCGGCGCGGTCCGCACGGCGGCGCACCGGGGGCTGAAGAAACTCGCCGAACTCCTCGGCGCCGAATCCGGCCCCGCGGGCGATCCGGAGACGCGTGCGCGGGTCGGCCATAATGCCGGGGACCCGGCGCGGGACCGGGACCTCGACGCCGTACCGGCGCAGCGGGCACGGGCCAAGGACCTCGTCGAACAAACCGGTGTGACGCATTCACGTTGGCGGACGCAGAAGGACATGTGATGGCCGACGAGCACAAGGCGTGGCTGGACGGAGCCACGGCGGAAGAGCTGCTGCGCGGACGGGCCGCCGGCCCGGTCGGACCCGACGAGGACCCGCGCGCCCGCGCCGAGGCCGCCCGGCTGCGCGCCGCCCTCGACGCCCTGGTCCCGCAGACCGCGGACCGCGGGGAGCTGCCCGGCGAGGCCGCGGCGCTGGCCGCGTTCCGCGCCGCGCACGCCCACCGGGCCCCGGCCGCGGTGTCCCCGGCGACGGCGGCGGCAGCCGCCCCCGGAGCGGTCGACGAGCCCCTCGTCGACCTCGCCCCCATACCCGTCGTACGGATCCCCGCGCAGCGCCGCCACGGCACGCCCGCCCGCTTCGGGCTGGCGGCCGCGCTGGCCGGGGTCGCGGTCGGCGGGATCGCCGCCGTCGCCGGGACCGGCCTGCTGGACCGGGCCGTACACCTCTCCGCGGGCCCCGCGCCGGCCGTCTCGGTCAGCGCCGACTCCGACCCGGCCCCGGCCGGGGAGACGGCCGGCCCCACCCCCGTACCGCAGCTGCGGCCCACCCCGGAGGGCGGCGGCGGCCTCGCCTCGCTCCCCCCGGGCTTCACGCTGCCGCCGAGCGGGCTGCCGCGTACGCCTCTGGACACGGCCCCGAGCCTCTCGCTGCCGCCCGGCGCGGCGACGACCCCGGCCACGGGGGGCGGCGGCGCGGCGGGCACGGACGGCACCCGCAACACCTTCACCGACAAGAACGACCGGGGCGGCGACGGCGGCAACGGCGGCGGCAACGACAAGGACCGCGACGGGCAGGGCAAGAACCGCCCCGAGGACCTGTGCCGCGACCACGCCGCGAACAAGCTCGGCGCCGACCGCAAGCAGGACCTCGTCCGGATCGCCGGCGGCCTCGCGAAGATCTCGCGCTTCTGCGCGACCCTGCTGGAGGCGCCCCGCTCGGGCGTCCCGCAGGGCGGCACGGCCGACCAGGGCAGCGCCGTCGTCCCCGCGCCGACGCTCAACCCGAGCGGCCCGCTCGGCTTCCGCATGCACTGACGGGCGCCGCGAACGCGCGGCGAACACGCCGCGAACGCGCTGCTGAAACGGTTCGGCGGAGGCCCGTACGAACGGCAGTAACACTTTTCGAACCGGCGGCGCAGTACAGAACGAGCCGACTGGTCATCGGCGGCGCGAGAGCCGGGGTTCCCCCCGTACCCCTGGGCTCTGCGCACCCGGCGCGGGCGGGGCACGTTCCCCCGGCCCTGCCCGCGCCCTCACTCCTCCACACCCCCGGCCGGTCGGCCGACCGAATCACGGTCACCAGTAGACGACGACCTTGTCGCCGACCTTCACCTGGTCGAACAGCGCCGACAGCTTGGCCTTGTCCCGGACGTTCACGCAGCCGTGCGAGGCACCGGCGTAGCCCCGGGCCGCGAAGTCGGCCGAGTAGTGCACCGCCTGGCCCTGACTGAAGAACATCGAGTACGGCATCGGCGTGTGGTAGATCGTCGACGTCCAGTCCTTCGCCTTCCACTCCACCTGGAACAGGCCCTCGCGGGTCGGCGTGTTCTCCGAGCCGAAGCGCACGTCCATGGACGAGACCACCTTGCCGTCGATCATCCAGGCGAGGGTGCGGCTCTCCTTGCTGATGCACAGGACCCGGCCCTGCAGGCAGCGCGGGTCCGGGGCGGCCACCTCGTTGGTGGTCGGCGGGGTCAGCTCCTCGTCCGTGGGCTTGCGGCTCAGCTCCTGGATCTTCCGCCAGGTGGCCTCGTCCACCGCGCCGGTCGCACCGAGCCCGTGCTGCGACTGGAAGGTCTTCACGGCGGCCGTGGTCTTCGAGCCGTAGAACCCGGTGGGCGCCGACGTCATCAGCTTCAGCTGGCGCAGCCGGGCCTGCAGCTCGCGGACCCGGTCGTTCTCGTCACCGTTGGCCATGACCGGCTTCACGGCGGGCGCGGCGGACTCCGACGGCGAGGCCGGTGCCGAGGGGGAGGAGGACGCGGAGGCCGACTCCGAGGGCGACGGCGCGGGCGAGGATGCCCCCGGCTTGTCGTCCTGCCCGGAGGCGGAGGCCGAGGGGGACCCGACGGGCAGCGAGGGCGCCGCCGGCGCGGCCCCCGGCTGCTGCGGACCACAGGCGGTCGCGGCGAACGCGACGGCGGCGGCGAGGCCGAGCGTACGGATGATGGCTCTCTGTCGGTGCATCGCGGTTCCCCCGAATTCAACGTCGTGTATCTAGGTGATGCCTCGCGGGCGTGGACAGTTGCGGACGAACCCCCGGTGTTGCGCCATTGTGACCAGCGGTCGTCGCGGGCACGGTTGTACCAGCCCCCCGGCCGGTCGGCTCCACGGACACGGAGGTTCGCGGCATGGTCCGTCCCACGGCACGCACCGAGAGCGGGATCCCCATCGAGCCGGTCTACGGGCCGGGTGACCTGGCCGGCTGGGACCCGGGGGGACGGCTCGGGGTGCCGGGGGAGTACCCGTACACCCGCGGCATCCATCCCGCCATGTACACCGCCCGTCCCTGGACCATGCGCCAGTACGCGGGCTTCGGTACCGCCGCCGAGTCCAACGCCCGCTACCGGCGGCTCATCGAGGGCGGGGGCACCGGGCTGTCCGTGGCCTTCGACCTGCCCACGCAGATGGGCCACGACTCCGACGCCCCCCTCGCCGCCGGCGAGGTCGGCAAGGTCGGCGTCGCCGTCGACTCCGTCGAGGACGTGCGGGCGCTCTTCGAGGGCATCCCCCTCGACCGGGTCTCCACCTCGATGACCATCAACGCCCCGGCCGCCCTGCTGCTCCTGATGTACCAGCTGGTCGCCGAGGAGCGGGGGATCGCCGGCGGGCGGCTGACGGGCACGATCCAGAACGACGTCCTGAAGGAGTACATCGCCCGCGGGACGTACGTCTTCCCGCCCGGCCCCTCCCTGCGGCTGACCGCCGACACCTTCCGCTACTGCCGCGCCGAGCTGCCCAGGTGGAACACCATCTCGGTCTCCGGCTACCACATGGCCGAGGCGGGGGCCTCGCCCGTGCAGGAGATCGCCTTCACCCTCGCCGACGCCCTCGCCTACGTCCGCACCGCGATCGCCGCCGGGATGGCCGTCGACGAGTTCGCCCCCCGGCTGTCCTTCTTCTTCGTCGCCCGCACCACCCTCCTGGAGGAGGTGGCCAAGTTCCGGGCGGCCCGGCGGATCTGGGCCCGGCTCATGCGCGAGGAGTTCGGGGCCAAGGACCCCAGGTCGATGATGCTGCGCTTCCACACCCAGACCGCAGGGGTCCAGCTGACGGCGCAGCAGCCCGAGCTGAACCTCGTACGGGTGGGGGTGCAGGCGCTGGCGGCGGTCCTCGGCGGGACGCAGTCGCTGCACACCAACTCCTTCGACGAGGCCATCGCGCTGCCCACCGAGAAGGCGGCCCGGCTCGCGCTGCGCACCCAGCAGGTGCTGGCGTACGAGACGGACGTGCCGCACACCGCCGACCCCTTCGCCGGGTCCTACGCGGTGGAGCGGATGACGGACGAGCTGGAGGAGGCGGTCCTCGCCCTGATGCGGCGGGTCGAGGAGCTCGGCGGGGCGGTCGCGGCGATCGAGGCCGGGTTCCAGAAGGGGGAGATCGAGGCCAACGCCTACCGGATCGCGCGGGAGCAGGAGGCCGGGGCGCGGGTGGTGGTCGGGGTCAACCGGTTCGGGCTGGAGCGGGAGGAGCCGTACGAGCCGCTGCGCGTCGACCCGGCGGTGGAGGCCCGCCAGTGCGAGGCACTGGCCCGGATGCGGGCCGGGCGGGACGCGGAGGCGGTGCGGGTCACGCTGGACGAGCTGCGGGAGGCGGCGGCCGGGACGGAGGAGAACGTGCTGTACCCGATGAAGGAGGCGCTGCGGGCGCGGGCCACCGTGGGGGAGGTGTGCGGGGTGCTGCGGGAGGTGTGGGGGACGTACGAGCCGGCCGGTCTCGGTGGGTGAAACCCGCTGGCGTGACAGGTGCGTACCTGTGGGACACTCCTGCCCATGCTGGGTGTGACAGATCTTCCTACTTATCTCGCCGCGGTGGTGCTGATCGTCCTGCTGCCGGGGCCGAACTCCCTCTACGTCCTGTCCGTCGCCTCGCGGCGCGGGGTGAAGCAGGGCTACCGGGCCGCCTTCGGCGTGTTCACCGGGGACACGGTGCTGATGGTGCTCACGGCCGTCGGGGCGGGGGCGCTGCTCAAGGCGAGCCCGGTGCTCTTCGGCGTGGTCAAGGTGCTCGGTGCCGGCTACCTGGGCTGGCTGGCCGTCGGCATGCTGCGGGCCGCGTGGGCCATGTGGCGGGCGCGTGCGGCGCGGGACGCGGAGCCGGAGGCGGGCGACGCCGAACCGGCGGGCGCGGCCGAGCGGCCGTACCGCAGGGCGCTGCTGGTCAGCCTGCTCAACCCGAAGGCCATCCTGTTCCTGCTGTCGTTCTTCGTGCAGTTCGTCGACCCCGGGTACGCCCACCCGGCGCTGTCGTTCCTGCTGCTCGGGACCGTCTCCCAGCTGGTCAGCCTGGTCTACCTGTCCACCCTGATATTCACCGGCACCCGCCTGTCCGCCGCCTTCCGGCGCCGCAAGCGGCTGTCGGCCGGGGCGACCTCGGCGGCGGGCGTGATCTTCCTCGGCTTCGCCGCCAAGCTCGCCACCAGCTGACGCCCCCGCCCGGGCCCGCCCGGCGGCCGCGCCCGGCCCGCTGCCCGCGCCCGCCCGCCGGCCCGCTGCCCGCGCCCGCCGGGCCGGGGTCAGAGGCCGGCGGACAGCCGGCCCAGCCGGCGGCGGAGCCGGTGTGCCGCCCGCCGGACCGCGCGGCTGCGCGGCAGGAACGCCAGCCGGCGCGGGATCCCGCCCGGCAGCCCCAGCGCGGTCAGCCGGCGCCGGCCGAAGTAGCGCCGGGTGTACGGGTCCAGGTGCCGGGCCAGGTACGCCTCGGCCCCCGGGCGGCGCTCCGGCAGGATCCGGGGCTGCATGGTGAAGCCCACCGCCGCCACCAGCCCCGGCAGATCGGCGGGCGGGTCCTGCGGCGGCCCGTCCAGGTCCGGGACCAGCGCGTCCACCAGCGTCAGCGGGATCCGGTTGCTGTTCTGGTACGGGGCCAGCCGCTCCAGCACCGCCCCGGTGCCGGTCCGCGCCACCGGGATCCCGTACAGCGCCCGGGCGGTGAGCAGCCCGGTCGAGAAGCAGCCCACCACCAGCGCCGGGCGCAGCCGCTGGTAGAGGGTCTCGGCCAGCACCGGGGCGTCCAGCACCGTCAGCCGGGCCCCGAGCCGGGCGGCCTCCGCCTCGGCCCGCCGCCAGTACGCGGCCGGGGCGCTCGGGTGCGGTTTGAAGACCAGGTCCCGGTGTCCCCACTCGCAGGCCCCGCGCACCATCGCCGCGTGCAGCTCCTCCTCCTCGTCGGCGGACATCAGCTCCAGCGCGGACAGGTACTGCCCGAGCAGCAGGGCGGGGGGCTCCTCCCCGGCCCCGGGGAGGAGCCCGGGCGGCTCCGCCAGGTCGGCGAGCTCGGCGAAGACCTTCAGGGCGGCCGGCGCCGGGACCAGCTCGGCCCGCACCCCGAACTCGGTCAGCAGCAGAGGCTCCAGCCCCGGGACGAGGTCCAGGTGCAGCACCCGCCGCACCCGCATCCCGATCTGCGGGTCGAGCCGGAAGCGGGTGGGCCCGTACGACATGAGCCCGTCGGCGTAGACGTCGATCGCCGCCCCCGGGAAGAGCCGGCACAGGCTCTGCGCGGGCGGCACCTGGAGGGACTCCACGACCAGCTCGACCCGGTCCCGGCCCAGCCCCCACGACCGCCGCAGCTGCCGCTCCCACAGCGGGACGTCCTCCGGGCGCGGGGCCCAGGTGCTGGGGTGCTGCGGGGCGACGACCGCGTTCCAGTCGAGCACCTCGTCGAAGCGGGTGCGCAGCGCGGCGAAGCCGGGCATGGCGTCGAGTCCCGGGGTGGCCTCGGGGGCGGGGGAGTGGTTGCTGGTCAGCAGGATCCGCCGGCCGGCCGGCGGGAGACAGCCCGCGTCGAGGGCGGCGGCGAGGGTGGCCGCGCCGTAGAGGGTGGAGGCGAGGAAGATCTGCGTCACGTTCACGCCACGGCCCCGGAGGCGGAGGCGGCCGGGGTCCGGCGGCGCAGCCTGCGCAGCAGGGCGGAGCGTTCGGCGTCCATCGAGTCCAGGGCCCGGTCCAGCGCCGCGCGGGGCATGCGGCCGAGCGCTTCCGCGCTCATCGACCGGAGTTTTTTCGCCACGGCCGGTTCGAACCTTTCGATCGAGCCGATATGGTGCGCGATAATTGCGCAATACGTTCGGACGGCTTTGGGGATCAGGAGTTCGGATTCCCGGTCGGCCGCCGTGTCCGCGAGGACCTGGTCGAATGCCCGGATGAAATCGAGCTGGCGCTCGTCACCGATCTGCGTCAACGAGGTGGAAATGCCCCGCCGGTAGAAGACCCCCGGCAGGCCGACCGCCGCGAACGACTCCGCCTCCCGGTGCAGCCGCCAGATCCACGGCCGGTCCTCCGCCGTCCGCAGCCCGTCGGTGAAGTGCAGCAGCCCCCGGTCCAGCAGCCGCCGGTGGTACATCCCGGCCCAGGCGTACGGATAGTCCACCGCGGTGGCGCGCGAGGCGGGCAGGATCCCGGCGCGTGGATCGGCCACCACCGACTCCGGCCCGTACGGCACCCGCTGCACGACCCGCTCCCGGCCCGTCACCTGCACATGGTCGGTCCGGACGAAATCGCAGTTCAGGGCCTCGATGACGGCCAGCGTGCGGGCCAGGTGGCCGGGCGCCAGCCAGTCGTCGCCGTCCAGGAAGGCGATATAGCGCCCGCGCGCCGCGTCCAGCCCGGTGTTGCGGGCGGTCGCCAGCCCCCCGTTGCGCTCCCGTCTCAGCAGCACCGCCCCCGGCAGGGCCGCGGCGGCGCGCTCCAGCAGCCCGGGCGTCCCGTCCGAGGAACGGTCGTCGACGAGCAGGAACTCGAAATCCTCACGGGCGTTCAGTTCGAGGCTCCGCAGGGCATCAGGCGCGTATGTCTGCACGTTGTAGAACGGCACGACCACAGAGAGCTTGAGCACCCGCGAGACCTTAGGGGCGCGGCCCGGTATTCGCCGTGGCCCCGATGCGTATTCCATGTGAACGACGCGGGGCGGTCGCGTTAACCCGGGCGCTTTCGCATTTCGTCGACGGGTTGTTAACCCGCCGTTGTGCGCTCGTTGGGCCGACCACCGGAAATGCGGAATAGCTTCTGCCGGGTGCCAGTGCCACTCAGCAGAAGCCGGTCCGATCGACGGATCGCCGTACTCGCCGATTCCGACACACGCTGGAAATGGGGCGCCCTGACGGCCCGCCGCCTCGCCCCCTCCGACGGCTCCACGGGCCACCGGATCACCGGATACCTCCTGCGCGGCCGCGCCACCCCCACCGCCCGCCAGCTCGGCGAGGCGGGGGTGGGGGCGGACGCCGCGCCGGTGGAGGTGACCTGCGCGGAGTTCCTCGCGGAGCTCGGCCGCGAACGCTACGACGTGGTCGTCCTCGCCCTCGTCGGCGGCGCCGTCCAGGCCGTCCTGCACGGGGCCCGCGCCCTGTGGCCCGAGCCCGCCCGGCGGCCCGTGTTCGTCACCGGGTACGTGGGGGTGGTCTACGAGAAGCTCGCCGACGGGCTGTTGCTGCGGCACGGCGCCGACCTGGTCCTCGCCAACTCCCGCCACGACGCCGCGCGCTTCCGCGCCGTCTACGAGGGCGTGGGCGCCGACCCGGACGCCGTCACCGAGACCGCCCTGCCCTTCCTGGCCGGGGCCCCGTACGAGCCCGCCGGGAACCGCGCCCACCGGGTGGTCTTCGCGGTGCAGCCCTCCGTACCCGAGGGCCGCGCCGACCGGAGCTACCTGCTGGGCCGGGCCGCCGGGCACGCGCGGCTGCACCCGGACCGGGAGGTCCTCGTCAAACTCCGCAGCCGGCCCGGGGAGCACACCACCCACCTGGAGGAACACCCCTACCAGCGGCTGGCCGAACGCCTCCCCGGCGGCCTGCCGCCCAACTGCCGGCTGGTCTACGGCCACATGGGCGAGGTCCTGGACACCGCCGACCTGCTGGTCACGGTCTCCTCCACGGCCGCCCTGGAGTCCCTGCACCGGGGCATCCCGACGGCCGTCCTGACCGACCTCGGCGTCCGCGAGTCCCTCGGGAACCAGCACTTCCTCGGCTCGGGCTGCCTCGCCTCCTGGGACCAGCTGGACACCGGCCTGCTGCCCCAGGGCGACCCGGCCTGGCTGGCGGCCCACGGCGTCCCGGGCGCCCGCCCCACCCCACCGCCGACGCCCGCCCCGGTCCCGTCCGGCGCCCCGGTCCCGCCCGGCGCCCCGGTCCCGTCCGGCGCCCCCGCCCCGTCCGGCGCCCCGGTCCCGTCCGGTACCCCTGTTCCGTCCGGCACCGCTGTCCCGGCCGGCACCCCCGTCCCGGCCGGCGCCGCCGGCGCGGTACGGGCCCACGCCGCCGACGGGCAGCCGGCGTCCGCCGACCCCTACGCCCCCGCCCGGGAACGGGTCGCGCGGCTGCTCGCGCGGGACCGGCTCGCGCCCGTGGCCCCGTACTACACGGCGCGGACCGCCCCCGGATACCTCCCCGGCATCCTCGCCCGCCAGCACCTCGCCCCCGGCGGCACCCCGCTGCCGGGTGCCCTCCCGCGCGGGGAGTCTGCGGCCCGGCGGTGGGTACGGGGCCGCCTGCGCGAGGCCGCCCGGGGCGCCTACCGGCACGGGGTCCAACGCGTGGCCCCGGCCATCCGCCGCCTGGGCGAACTGTGACCGCCCGCCCCCACACCACCCCGGCGCCGACCCCCGCCCCGGGGGCCGCCCTG